>CAYOYI010000105.1:0-10843 GCA_964408105.1 uncultured Chitinophagaceae bacterium
GCGGTAGTTCACGTCTTCCGCCACGGGGTTGCCTGCACCAAAGTTGTTGCCCTTGTTGAACGGCAGGAAAAAGGTGTCACCGCCTCTCAGCTCTGTGGTCATGAACACCTGCTCGGTGTCAACCGCAAAATGAACCAGCGCCCGTTCTTTGAATTTGAAAATCGGGGCCTGTGCATCGCGCTCATATTTATACTGGTTCCGGGCGTTTTCCACCGTTTGCCCGCTCATGGGGTTTTTCAATTCGATAGTGACGATGGGCAGGCCGTTTACTGCCAATACGGTATCAATGGATTCACCGGGATGTTTGGGGTTGAAATGCACCTGCCTTGTGATGGTGAGCCGGTTGCTGTTGTAATCCTTCCACGCATCGGGATTCATTTTGGTGTTGGGTGTGAAGAAAGCCGTCCGCAGGGTGCGGCCATAGCATTTAAAACCATGCCGCAAAACGTGCAAGGCTCCTTTCACCGAAAGCTCCTTGCACAGCGTGCTGATGATGGCGGCATCGGTATCTTTTCCGAGAATGGCAGTGAGGGCTTCATATTTGGACAGTTGGGTGTCTTTTAAAAAAGCGATAAGCTCACCGGGGAATAATGCCAGTTCGATATCAAAGGCATCAGCGTTGCCTGACGCATAGCCGCCCTGTTCGGTCAGGTATTTTTCAATCGCTTCTTCAAAGCGGGCTTCGATATGTTTGGCGGCAACGGTCATGGCATAGTTACTTTCAGGCTGCCGATAATGATTCCGGTTAGGGTTGCCAGCCCGAAGCTCAGCAAAGTGCCGATGAGGATATACTCCGTCAGCTTGCGGTCTTTCGCGGTGGTGAGGTCACCGAAGCGGAAGATGGATTTTGCCGCCAGTAAGAAACCGATAGCCTCCCACTGGCCTAACAGGATGAAGACAAAAACGAACAGCCGCTCTAAAATTCCGATGTACTGCCCGGCATTTTTCAATGATTCCGCGGCATCGTCACCGGTGTTGAGCGACCATTGCGCCATCAGCAGCCTGATGAGGACGGAAGCTGGCTTAGTGAGGAAAACCGCCCCGGCAAGCACATACCAATCCGTTTCTGCCCACAGGGGTTGAAAATCAAAAGAGGCTTTGACGGTGTAAAACCATACCGCACCGATAACGGCCAGGTGCAATGCCTGGTCAATGAAAAACCAGGCCCGTTTATTATTTTCTTTTTGAAACGACAGCTTTACCCCGTCAATAAGGAAATGGGATGCGGCTATGGCCAGGGCCTGCTGCCAAAAGGCGGGCTGCCAGGTGACTGCCAGGATGAGCAGGAAGTGAAGGGCCGTGTGGAGGTAGAGGTACCCCGACTTCCATTTATGTTGCTCTTTGTGTTTTACCCATGCATTGCTTTGCAATACGAAATCGCCTGCCAAATGAGCCACCAGCAGTTTGACCAGCAGTATCATACGGATTTCATTTGCTGCCCGACACGCTTGCGGTAGTAATCGGTAAGCGCTATGACCTCCCGCAGGTAAGCCCGGTTGTATCTTGCGCTTACAGATGACTGGTAGATTTTAAGTTTCTCCGCCAGCTCTTTTTGCGGCATGTCTGGATTTCTTAATACCAACTGTGCCGTTTGGGCTGAGGTGACGCTCCAGCTGTCGGTGATGATGAGGGCGAGCTTCAGCATCATATTGATCTCCTCATCAAAATTCTGCCAGGGGCTTTTGATGCACAGGGTGCCGGTTTCGTTTTTCAGCGACTCGAATGCCTCGCCTGAAAACACAAAGGCTTCGCCTGTTGATTCGGTGATCTGCGGGGCATCGTAGCTTTTGCTGCCGATGCCGATGGCCATGCGGGCATCCAAGTTTTTTACGGATTTGGCGATGGCTTTTATTTGCAGGGCCACAGGCAGGGCCTCGGCAGGCGTGGTTTCCAGCTGGAAACTGTCGCCACGGTAGATCTCCCAGGCCGCGGGCGCCTTGCCCAATGTTTTCAATAATGCCTTCAGCGGCTTCATCCAGCTTTCGGGATTGGGCGCCTTGCGCGAATGGATGATATCACCGGTAATGATGCTGACCATGCCGGCAAATATAGATGAATAGCACGATATTAAGCAAATATCTACTGATTAATAGATAACGGCATAATATCTACTTATTGATAGATAATTGTGAAATATCCACTGATTGATAGATATTCGCTGAAAATCTACTGATTGATAGATACTTTGGCAGGTCCCGTCTCGGGGGTGGGATATGATGTTTATGCCTGCTCCCGCACATCTATTTTGCCGGTGACCGCTGCGGTGATAAGCGCGGTGCGGTATTCTTTGAGTTGGCTGATTGCGGAGTGAAGTTTATCTGAAACCTTATCAACTTTTGTAAGCCTATTATTGATAAAATCAGCAATTGCGTCTTGTTCCTCTTTTGGTGGTACCATTACATGAAGGTTTGCCAATTCATTAAGATTGAACGTATTGTTAACCCCAGCTTTTGAAGAACTAAAGAACCCTGTTAATCTTAGTCCGTTTAAAACGTATTGGAAAAACCTGGAATTATTGAGACGGGAATTAAATCGCAGTCTTAGAATAAATGAAACATGGGTGTACTTTTCATCTAAATCGAAATAGGCTGTTTTCCCCAGATGATCCGAACTTCCATTGCGCCAATTAAATAACAAATCTCCCTTTCTCAATAGATATTTTTTCTTTTCACTTTCAGTGAGTTCACATAGCGGAACTTCTTCTAAAAGTAAGTTGCCATCCTTGGTAAGGTTGGGGAGTGAGATTAAGTTAGTTCCTTCAGTTAATGTTCGATCTATTTCACCGCCAATACCATAACTTATCTCTGCCTTATACTTCATTAATGTCACCTCCCATCCCTCCGGCACTTCGCCCAGCCACTCGATGCCGGAGTCTTTCATTTTGGCTTTGGGGTTGAGGCCTTTGGTGACGGCCTGCGTGATGAGGGCGGTGCGTTTTTCTGCAAGCAGTTCGAGCAGGCGTTCTTTCTTTTCAATGAGCGCATCGAGCTGCGCGGTTTTCTCATCGAGGAAACGGGCGATGGCGCGCTGTTCGGGGAGGGGAGGGATTGAAACAATTTGATTAGCTAAGAATTCCCATGAAACCCTGGGCATCTTTGCTCCAAACGTTGATCCGGTAGCGCTGTCAATAAAAGGACGCGAGATTAAAAAGTAGAACCAGTATTTTGGTTCAGCATCCTTGATCAACCTCATCACAAAAAAATCTCCAACAGCACTGCCAGGAAGCTCTGTTAGTAAAACCTTCGCTAGATATGGCCTGAGCTTTCCAAAAAGAAAGTCGTTTTTTTTGAAGGCAATTCCTTCACCTTCAAATATTGCATCATTCTCAATTAACTTTCCTGTCCACCCTTCTATATTTTCCAATCCAATTTTGAAATCATCCTCTGATGCTTTTTTTGTGATTAATTGAAGCACAAACTTTAATCGTTTCTTCTCCCATACCTCTGGAATTGTTCCAAGCCATTCCATTCCAGAATCCTTGTAGCTTTTGTAAGGCTTGTACTTTTTGCTGAGTTGGAGCATGGTTAGGGTTGCCTCACCCCGCCCCTCTCCAAAGGACAGGGAGTCCGAGCGGTTGTAGGTTTTTTAATGAAGATCATTACTAAACTTTCAAGCTTTCCAACATTCCCAAAATCTCTCCTTCCACTTTTTCTATATCGGTTTCAATTTCTTCCAGCGGTCGTGGCGGCTGGTATTCGTAGAAGTGACGGTTAATGGGTATTTCATAGCCCACCTTGGTTTTGCTGTGGTCAATCCATGCATCGGGCACATGCGGCAGCACTTCTCGTTTCAGATAATTTTCACAATGCCCTTGCACGAGGCGCAGCAATTCCGAGTTGTCGGCTTTCTTATCATAATCCACCGGCAGCGGCAGTTGGATGTTTTCAGGAAACGGCACCAGCTCGGTGTCGCGCAGTTCGGTGTCCGGCTCGGGCCGCCCCTTGCTGTCGCGGCATATCTCGGCTTCCGGGTCGCGCTCGCTCAGCGCGTTGAGTATAGCTTTCTCCAGTTTGCTGTCAATGCCGAGCTTAGATTCCTTTATTACTTTTTCAAAAACGGGCAGAAATTGCTCACGGTCTTTGTAAAGTTTGTCGTCTTTCACCGCCAGCAGCATTTCCAAAATATCATGCTGCAGTTTCTCCCCGGCAGCCATTTCCTTTTGCACAGCTTTCTTGTCTTTGCGCTTTTTGCTCACGGCCAATTGCTGAAAAGCGGTTTCCTCCCGCAACTTTTCAATGCGCTCTTTGCTGAACCGGAAGTTGAGCCTTAGCGGGCGCTCCACCGTCATCTTGATGTAGCCGAAATCCTGGTTGCGAAACAGCTTGCTGCACACTTTCTTTTTCAGCTCGCCATCCACGGGTACCTTCGAGTCGCCACCATCCTTATATTCGCCATAGAGTCGCGTAAGCTCGGCAATGTGGTCAGGTGACAGCTCATTGCGCTTGTTGCCGAGTGATTTATCCATTTTTTTAAAATGATGCGTGCCGTCAATCAACTGCACCCTGCCCCTGCGCTCTTTGGGTTTCTTATTCGAGACAAGCCAGATATAGGTATAGATGCCGGTGTTGTAGAAAAGCTGGTCGGGCAGTGCTACAATGGCATCGAGCCAGTCATTCTCGATGATCCACCGCCTGATGTTGCTTTCGCCCGAGCCGGCATCACCCGTGAACAACGGAGAGCCGTTGAAGACGATGGCGATCTTCGAGCCGTCACCGCCCTCCTGAGGGGAAGGATGCCGCTTGTGGATCATGTGCAGCAAAAACAGCAGCGCGCCATCATTGATGCGCGGCAGTCCGGGGCCAAAGCGGCCTTTGAAGCCCAGCTTGCTGTGTTCGTTTTCCACCTGGTTTTGCTGCGCCTTCCACTCCACGCCAAAAGGCGGATTGGCCATCATGTAGTGAAACTTCCTGCCGGGATGGCCGTCCTGAGTTTTGCCATCGCCCAGCGTGTCGCCATGAATGATATTGTCAACCGGTTCATCTTTTATCAGCAGGTCGGAACAGCAGATGGCATACGACTCATTATTATATTCCTGCCCGTAGAGGATGAGGTTGGCGTCATCATTATACTTGCGGATGTATTCTTCAGAAACGGAAAGCATGCCTCCGGTGCCACATGCAGGATCATAGATGGTGCGCACGATGCCGGGCTTGTAGACGTCATCTTCATTGGTATAAATGAGATTAGCCATCAGGCGGATGACCTCGCGCGGGGTGAAGTGGTCGCCCGCTTCTTCATTGGCCTGCTCGTTGAACTTGCGCACCAGCTCTTCGAACACATACCCCATTTGCAAATTTGAAATCCGGTCGGGATGAAGATTTATTTGTGCGAACTCCTGCACGATGGAATAGAGGCGGTTGGCTTCATTCAGCTTTTCGATCTCTTTTTCGAAATCGAATTTTTCAAAAATCTCACGCGCCTTTGGTGAAAAGCCATTGATGTAAGCGATAAGGTTGCGTGCAATGTGGTCGCTGTCACCGAGCAATTTAGCGAACGTGTAGGGACTGATGTTATAGAGAGGCTGTTGCCGTTTGCCGGAAGCTGTTTTACCGAGCACTTTATGGATGGCTTCATCGTCAAGCTTCTTTTTCTTTAATGCCTTGTACTTTTCAAGCACTTCATCTTTGGTGGCGTCCAGCACGCAATCCATCCTGCGCAGCACGATCATCGGCAGCATCACCCTGCGGTATTGAGGCGGGCGGTAGGGCCCTCTGAGCTTGTTGGCGATGTTCCAGATGAAGGTCACCATCTGGCTGTGGCTCTCTGCGGTCATGATTATTCTTTTTACTTACAAGGGGGGCTAAAAATAGAAAAATGGTCAATATCAAATCAGTATATCGCCAAATCAGCTAAGGTTAATCGAAGTGTTCCGCAGAGGAAGTTTCAAAATGGAATACAGATGCATCTTTTGGAAAGATGACATCTGTCCGTGTTTTGAAATCCTTCATTCATTTGCCAAAATACTTTTTGACAATTTATTAACAAATTTCCCGGCTTAATTCGTTGCATCTGTCAGGGAAAACGCTAAATTGTAGCGAAATTCCAAAACAGCCGATGAGAGTCATTTCCACACCGATCTTTAGCGAAAGCGAGCTGATCAACGGGTGTGTCATCGGTGACCGGAATGCTCAGAAAGCGCTTTACGATAAGTATTCACAAAAAATGTTTGGCGTTTGTCTGCGGTACGCCAAGGATTATCACAGCGCAGAGGATGTCTTGCAGGAAGGCTTTATCAAAGTTTTCAAATATATTGGCAAGTTCAGGCGTGAAGGCTCCTTTGAAGGATGGCTACGAAGGATCTTCATTAATACCTCGATCGAATTTCTGCGCAAGAGCGTCAGCATGTATTCTATCGTAGATGACGAAGACAAGCCTATTGATATTATTGATGAGAATATCTTCGACCAACTCGATCACCAGGACCTGCTGAATATGATACAGAGCTTGTCACCCGGATACCGCACCATCTTCAATCTTTACGTAATTGAAGGTTATTCCCATAAGGAAATTGCGAAAGTGTTAAACATAAACGAAGGAACATCCAAGTCTCAGTTAGCAAGGGCGCGCATGATCCTTCAGAAGAAAGTACAGGAAACACCGCGAAAAACCGCTCAAAGTATATCCTGAGTCATGTTCCGTCATAAAAAAGGATGCAACTATCGGCAGGTAATTGTAATCATTAGGTAACAGCATCATTAGCAGCCAGCAGGAAGGAGACATTTGTTAACCAAAAACAAAGTATGAGGATAATCAGGAATACTGATGAGGCAGGGGAATCATTCGACAGGCATTTTAAGGAACAGTTAAGGAACCATCAAGCAGCGCCTTCAGCCAATCTCTGGGACAGAGTGGAATCTGATCTTGATATGGAGCGCGAGCGTACTAAGCATGACCACTGGTATAAAGCGGTTATCCTCTTTTTGATACCCCTTACGATCACCAACCTTTTTGTTACCTATAAGCTGAATGATTACCCCCTTAGCTCACTGATGAATTCAGAGCTTTCAATTCTATCATCTTTATCAGGTAATTCTTCAGAAATACCAAGTCCTCAGCTCAGCGGTTTAAATATTAATGGTCATGAAATTTTAATCACTAATTGTTTCGACTCTGAGACTGTTAGTACAGGGTCAAATGAGAAAATTTTTCCTGCCGCCTCCTCTCTCCTGCTCTCTCACTTTAAAAAAGAACAAGAACGGCCTGTATTTACAGCAAGTGCTTCTGCCGATTATCTTCCAATGCAGAAGGCTAATTCCATCGGCAAAGGTTCAATAAGTCCTGAAATCACAGCCCTCAATCTTGATGGCTACGCAGCCAGACTCAGGGATGAGATGTCCTCCGTTCGCGGCTTTCACTTCGGGATTGAAGGCGGGCTCAACTCCAACTGGCTGCTGTTAGACGATAAGAGCCTTTCACCTGTTATCCTTGGCAGTTCCAAAGCCAAGTTTGACTGGGGGCCTTCATTTGGCTTTTCTGCAGGCTATGATTTCTCCAACAAGTTCGGGGTAGAAGTCGAGTATATTTTAAAGTCCATTCAGGGTTATCGCTACCGTGAAAACCGCTATGGTAAGATTTCCATTGACGGTGAAATTGATCTTGATTATATGCAACTCCCCGTCATGTTCAAATACAAAATAGCTCACAAAGGAATTCGCAGCGCCAAGCCGCGGGCTGTCAATTTCGTGACGGGAATTCAGTATAGCCGGCTGAGAAAAGCAGAACTTTCATACAACAACCTTACGCTGCATGATGAAGGCACTGAAAATATTAATAACGTATTTAGCCGCGATGAACTTGGTCTCCTCATGGGAATTGAGTACGACCTCTATCTGAGCAGTAAATATTTCTTTTCATTTGGCGCACGTGCGAGCTTCTCAAGTGACGTAAACACTTATACAGGCGCCAACAAAGATGAACCACAAACCTACAACTTCCTGATTGGCGTAAATGCCAGCTTCCACTATTTGGTGAAGCCGGGAAACCGCTCCCGGAAATAGAAATTTGTCATTCCGGCTCTATGCCGGAATTTCCATGCAACGAGCGCTGAACTTTTTTGGGATGCCGGATCCCGAAAACTCGGAACCGGTATAACACTATGCCATTTATCTTACACAAAGCACGACAACACCTGCCGTTTAAAAACGTTTACTAACATTGTTAATTCAACCACCTGAGTATTTTGCGCATAAGCTTTTTCACCGCTTGTATTCTTATTGCAAAAATTTCCTTGAGTTATTCCCTGCACGGAACGGTGGTTGATGCAAGCGGCCGCCCCCTGCCATTCGCCAATGTTTATGTGCAGGGAACAACAAAAGGCACTACTACAAATCAGGAAGGTCGTTATCAGCTCACGCTAATTGCCGGTAGTTATTCTATAGTATTTCACTACATCGGTTACGCAAAAAAAATCCTGCCTGTTGAAATTCAGGGAGAGGATGTTGAACTTGACGTAACGCTTGAACAGGAAGACATCCTGTTGCGGGAAGTTGTAGTGAATGCTTCCGAAGACCCGGCTTATGCCGTGATAAGAAAAGCGATAGAAAAACGGCAATATCATTATGACCTTGTCGAGAGCTACAAATGCCTTGCTTATGCTAAAGGCTTACAGCGAATCGTCAGCGCACCGGAAAAGATATTCGGCCAGCCGGTAAATTTTGACGGCTCACTCGACTCAAATAATGCCGGCATTATTTATCTGTCAGAATCCATTTCCGAGCTTTCTTTTAAAAAACCTGACAAGGTAAGCGAGACGGTCATCTCTTCCAAACTAAGCGGCAACAGTCAGGGGTTTAGCTGGAACAGGGCCGGTGATTTTTACCGGTTTAACTTCTATAAGAGCAATCTTAACCTTGAAGTATTAGGCGACAGAGTATTTGTTTCTCCAATTGCCGACAATGCCTTGCTTCACTACCGCTATAAGCTTACCGGAGTTTTTGAGGACAACGGGAAACTGGTAAATAAAATAGAAGTGATCCCAAGAAGGGAAAATGACCCCGTTTTCACCGGAACCATCTACATCGTTGAGAACGACTGGAACATTCACAGCCTCGACCTTATGCTTACGAGGAAAAACCAATTGAATTTTCTGGATACCCTTAAGATGAAGCAGGTGAACACGCAGGTAAATGATTCAATCTGGATGCCACTGTCGCAATGGTTTGAATTCAGCTTTGGAATCTTCGGCATCAACGGAGCAGGCAATTACGGCATCGTGTACAGCGACTATCAAGTGAACGCTGAACTTTCAAACAAAGATTTTTCAAATGAAATACTCCGTGTGGATGAAGAAGCTAATAAAAAAGATTCTGCATATTGGGCATTGAACAGGCCAGTACCATTGACAGATGAAGAAATAAGCGATTACGCAAGGAAGGACAGCCTTGAGGAAATGAGAAATTCCAAGGAGTTCAGGAGGCAGTTAGATAAGAAAGCGAACAAGTTCAGTGCATGGGATCTGGTGCTTGGATATAATTATCAGAACACCTACAAAAAAGTGCAGGTCAATTTTATGCCTTATCTGCTGGGCTTTCAGTACAACACCGTTGAAGGTTTTAATCTCCGGCTGAACGCCACAATTCAGCGCGAGATCAGCCGGAAACGCATCGTAGCTTTCGAGCCAACAGTGAGATACGGCTTCACCAATCAGCATTTCAACGGGATGTTAAGGTTTCGCTTCGAGTACAAGCCTGCAAAGCTCGGATACATTGAAGCCGAAGGCGGGCGCTATGTTTTTCAATTCAATCGCAGCGAGCCGATTTCTGATATCATCAATACGTTTTACACGCTTTTCATCGGCAGGAATTACATGAAGGTATTTGAGGAAAGCTTTGCAACCATCAGGCATCGCACGGAATTGGCTAACGGGCTTATACTCTGGTCCTCAGCAAATTTTGGGTTCAGGCGATCGCTTGACAATACATCCTCCATTTCAGTAAGAAAAAAGACAGACGAGCAATTCACTCCGAATGAGCCGAAGTTTAAAGATCATGAAGCTTTCATTCTTTCATTCACATTGCAATACCGCCCGGGGCAGCGCTATCTCTCAAGGCCATATCAAAAGATCATTCTAGGCTCGAAGTACCCGCGTTTCTCACTCACCTATAAAAAATCAATTCCCGGTGTTTTCGGAAGCGATCTGAATTTTGATTTCATGGAGTTCAAAATCTCTGATGAAGTTTCGCTGGCAATGGTTGGCAATGCAACATACAGTTTAGCGCTGGGCACTTTTTTCAACGCCAACTCCATTTACCTGATGGACTACAAGCATTTCTACGGAAATATCACGTGGTTCGGGATCCATTACCGCCAAGGGTTTCAACTGCTGGACTATTATGTTTCCGACAGCACCGAAAAACATAACAAAGTGAGCACAACCGATAAATACATTGAAGCACACTTCGAGCACAACTTTGACGGCTTTCTCTTCAACAAGATACCGGGAATACGCAAACTGAAATTTCAGGCATTGGTTGGAGCGCACTTTCTCTATTCAGCAGATTACCGCGATCATCTTGAGATCAATGTCGGCATAGAAAACATCCTGCGTGTTATCCGGGTTGATTTTGTTTTCGGCATCAGCAGCGCTCATGGCAATAGCTGGGGCGTGCGATTTGGTATAGATCTGCAGGGGCTTTCCCCCTGACAATCGAATATGTAGAATTCAGGGTTTACTGTATATTTACGCGCTGAAAATTTTAAAGCATGCGCCTCAAATTCAAAAAGATACTCGTTCCTACCGACTTTTCAAACATGTCGCTCGATGCTCTGGAATATGCTGCCACGCTGGCGCGCTATACCGAAGCGGAGATATTGCTGCTGCATGTGCTCGAGCTATACGAACAAC
>CAYOYI010000106.1:0-3507 GCA_964408105.1 uncultured Chitinophagaceae bacterium
AGGCTATTGGAAGGCACGAAGAAAGCCAATATATTTATATTGCACTAATCTCTTAATATGAAAGGACAATCCTTTGCTGCGAAATTAAAAGCAGAAATAATAATTGCCGCGTTATTTATTATCGGAATACCGAGACTTGTTTATGGCTCTCACGCCATGGCTACAGATATCAGTTACCGGTGTCTCGGAAATAACCAATATGTGATCACAGTAGCATTTTACAGGGACTGTCTTGGCATAGGCGCCCCAGGTGCTCTATCCATTAGTTACTTTTCTTCTTCGTGTAATATATTGCAGGGATCTTACTCGTCCACACTTCTATTACAAAGCTCTCAGGAGATTTCTCCGATATGCTCTTCGCAAATCGCGAACAGCACGTGTAACGGAGGGGTCTTTCCTGGTACGCAGCAATATATATATTCCGATACCATAACATTGCCTGCAACATGTTCAGATTGGATAATAGGATATACTGAATGTTGCAGGAATGCCGCAATAACCAATTTGGCGAGTGCAGCAAATTATAATCTTTATGCTTACACCACTCTGAATAATACAGGAGGAATTTGTAATAATTCGCCAACCTTTACAACGTTGCCCGTATATTATATATGCGAGGGGCAGCCATTTAACTACAATCATGGAGCGTTTGATTCGGAGGGTGATTCGCTGGTTTATGAAATGAGACAACCTCTGGATTCCTACAATATTACTGTTGCCTACAGCACAGGTTTTAGCGCTTCATATCCGCTCACAACCTCAAACGGGATTTTTGATTTAGATCCATTAACCGGTCAAATGAATTTTACTCCTGATGGTCTGCAGTTTGCAGTGGTTTCTTTATTGGTGAAAGAATACAGAAACGGAGTGCTGATTGGAACCACGATGAGGGAAGTTCAAATCATAGTAAGCAGTTGTTCCAATATACCACCTGTTGCCGGCTCAATTACCAATCTTTCCGGTGGCGGCTTGCTGGATTCCAATATTATTCAAATGTGTCCCGGAAGCCAGTTGTCATTTGATATTCCGTTCTTTGATACGGACAGTCACAACATCATTCTTGGCAACAATGCCTCTGTTGCAATTCCCGGATCTTCATTTTCTATATCAGGTTCAGGATATTCGGTTACGGGAGGATTTACCTGGACTCCATCAGTTGCTGATACCGGTGACTATACCTTATATGTAACTTACAGGGATGACGGATGTCCTATCACTGTTCCACAGGCTACTGTAGTAGTTATAAAAGTCTTTGAGCGCTTGATTGCCAGTGATAGTAAAGTTTACTGCGGTATTCCTATTCAATTGAACGCACTTGGCGGAACATTTTTTCAATGGAACCCATCACCGGGTTTAAGTAATCCAAACATTGCCAATCCGCTTGCATCACCGGGAACACCCACAATGTATTATGTAACGAGCAACTGCGGAACTGATTCGGTTTTCGTTGATGTAAAACCGGGATTCACTTTGGATGCCGGTGCCGATACTTCGGTTTGCTTAAATGCATTAACTCAACTGAATACTACAGTAAGTCATCCTAACTATGGACCATATACTTTTTCGTGGATACCGGCAACTGGTTTATCAAATTCGTCAGTTTCGAATCCTATCGCTTTTCCATCATTGACCTCAAAATATTTTGTCACTGCGGTATCCGCTCAGGGTTGCGAGAGGCGTGATTCTGTTTCGGTAATAATAATAGGTAAAGCCCCATCTGTAACAGCGTTTGCTGATCATGATACCGTTTGCACAGGGCAGCAGGTGAATTTGAATATGAGTTTTGCTGCGGCAACTTGCGGTATAAATACAGCAGGATGTAATTCTCCGGTTCAACAATACCAGATTGGTTCGGGTGCGCTTGGCACGGCAATCGGAACTCCTTACCGGGGATATTGGGAGGATGGAAGGGTTCAGTTTTTATATCGTGCAACCGAGTTGAACGCTGCTGGAATAACGGCTGGTACGATTACTGAAATAGCCTTCAATGTTGCTCTTAAAGCAAGTAATTCCCCGTATGGGAACTTTACGATCAAAATTGGTTGTACTAACCTTGATGCATTTCCGGGCACGAGTAATACTACCACTTTTATTCCGGTTGCAACGATGGTTTATAATTCAATTGGAGTTTCAACTTCATCTGGATGGAATAATTATTCTCTTATGTCACCGTACGATTGGGATGGTATATCCAATCTTGTTTTTGAAGTTTGCTTTGATAACAACAGTTATTCCAACGATGATCAAGTGTATTATTCCCCAACAATCTTCAAATCTGTTGCTCATGACTTTGATGATCAGGCGGACGGATGCAGCTTGAGCGCTCCATTTGTTTCTTACAACAGACCCAATATAAGATTGGGCATCTGCCAGCCTTCAACAAATGTTGTTGTGTCTTGGTCTCCATCTAATCTTCTTTCTGATGAGACAATTTCAAATCCTGTTGCACGGGTTTTTAGCACGACAACTTTTTTTGCTTCGGCAAGCAGTAATGGCTGCACCGGTGGTTCTTATGTAACTGTCTATGTGGATACCACGGTAAAAGTGGAAGCTCAACCTGACACCAGCTATTGCATTCCGACTGTGGTTCAGTTGAATGCATCTGCTTCCGGTAATTTATATCCGGCTTTGTTAAGCTGCGGGGTTAATGGTACTGCTTTAACCAATGATACCATCACAAAAGTTGTGGGAACAGGCATAAGTGTTACTTCAAATCCTACAATGTATAAGGGCAGCTTTCATGATGGCAGGTTTCAAATGCTCATCAAAAAATCTGAATTGAATGGTGCGGGATTGACACAAGGCACAATTTCTCAACTTGCATTTAATGTCGCTTTTAAAAGTAGCAATGGCGCCTTCAATGATTTTTCGATCAAAGTAGGATGCACCGGTCTTGATCAGTTGATAAATTCCTTCACGGGCGGGCTTGATATTGTGTTCGGGCCAAAATCCATTACCACTATCCAGGGATGGAATAGTTACGTCCTGGATAATCCGTTCGATTGGGATGGCGCAAGTAATTTGATAGTTGAAATTTGTTTTAATAACAACAGCCACATCGGTGATGATATTATCAATTACACACCAACAAGTTTTCCGTCAGTCCTATATTCTAATGCCGACTTTTTAAGTGGCTGTTCCCTCTCCGGTAATATAACTTCATCATTCAGCAGGCCGAATATCCGAATTACTATTAACGCCCCGACATTAGACCCATTCCACTATTCGTGGTCTCCGGTCACCGGGTTAACCGATCCGAACATCGGTAATCCTGTAGCGTTGCCGGGTGCCACAACCGAATACATTGTCACTGCAAGTACAGGCAGATGCAGTGTACAGGATACTGTTTTGATTTCGGTGGTTTTGAGTCTTAATACCTTTCAGGAGAATATGGTTTGTGATACAATCAATAATGGTAATGCGGTATCACAACCGTTGATAGGGACTCCGCCTTACACTTTCAGTTGGAGCACCGGAAGGTTGATAACAGCGCAAGGGGCAGATACG
>CAYOYI010000106.1:3517-10801 GCA_964408105.1 uncultured Chitinophagaceae bacterium
GTTTTAAATCTCGCTGCCGGAAAATATTTTGTTACGGTTACGGACTCCACAGGTTGTGCCGACTCCGATAGCGTCATAATATCAATCCCTCTGTCTCAACTGTCATTAACAATAAGCTCCAATGATGTAATATGTTTTGGTGACAGCAACGGCTCTGCGCTTGCGTTGGTCACCGGTGGAAGTCCCCCATATGATTTTCAGTGGAGCAATTCGGTATTTTCTTCTGACAAACTAAATGATTCAATCTCTGATTTGTTAGCCGGTAGTTATGCAGTCACTGCCACGGACTCGGTTGGGTGTTCACAAACGGAATCGTTTTTAATTGCTGGGCCAACTGCTGAATTGATTCTTGATCTGGATTTTCAAAACATATCTTGCTTCGGTACTAATGACGGTTTTGCAAATGCAATTGTTTCCGGAGGGTGGCCGCCCTATACTTATATATGGAATAGCACGGTAACCACTTCATCTTTAAATAATTTGTCATCAGGGTTATATAATCTGACTGTTACTGACAGCAAAGGTTGTTCAATAAACGACAGCATCCGCATAGCTCAACCCGATCGAATGACGGTTGTTAGCTTAGTAAGCACTGATGCCGGCTGTGGCAGTTGCGCTGATGGCTCCGCACAAATTTCCGTTTCGGGAGGAACCTTTCCCTACCAATATTCCTGGAGTAATGGAGGCTCTGATTCCATTGTCACAGGATTAGCTCCGGGGAACTACGTGATATTAGTTACCGATGATAACGGTTGTCTGCTCTCAGATACGGTCGTAATTGGATTCTCTACTTTGGTCATTTCCGCGGAACAGGTGCCGCAATTAATAATTTCGCCCAATCCTTCAGGCGGTGAAATCTTGCTGGAATTTACCACAGCGATTTCTGAAGTTGTAACGGTGAAATGCTTTAACGTATTGGGAAAATTAGTTTTCGAAGATAAATGGGAGGAAGGAACTCATACCTTAAGAAAATACGATCTTTCAGCTTATGATGACGGCATCTTTTTTATAAAAGTGGAAACGGCAAGCTACTTTGAAACTCGAAAGGTGATTATTTCAAAATAGTTAGCCTACTAATTCGTAATCTCTGCAAAACCTTTCTTTCAGCGAGTTGCTTTTTGGTTCGATCAGCCATGTCATGGCCATCTTCCGCGGAACCCGGAGCTTCATTTTCACCGGCTCGTAAGTACCGAAAATAATATCCCAAAGAGGGGAGGTAACTCCGTGATTTTTTGCAGGACTCTTAAAATGGTGATAGAAATGATGCCTGCGGGCCCAGCGTCCGTAAACTGTTAAAGGCCTCAGGATATGCAGCAGCTTGTGGAATGTTTCATACATTAAATACATGCCGACAAGTCCAATGGAAAATACAAGGCCATTCGCCCATCCGAAGAATAAACCTATAATTGATGCTAGTGCTGGCACGATGATCGCAGCAAGCAAGAATTTTTTCCAAAGCGGAGCGAAATAATCGCCTTCCCGGTGATGGCGGTGGTGCTCAGTGGTGACGGGGTTATTTTCTTTTTTTTGATGACCGAGAAAACGGTGAATGACGTATTCCAAAAAGGTCCATGTCAGAACTCCGATGAAGAGAACAACAATAGTCATGGCTGTAAGTTTTAGACTTTATTTAAAAAATCGTTACTCCCCCGGATGATAAACCCTGGCGGCTTTTTTCATGATCTCATTTTTATCAAACGTCATCCGCTTGAATTGTTCGTTTTCAAACATTTGCATCTGGTCGTTGTAATGCGGGCTTTCAGGATGTGCTGATGCTCCGTAAGCATTGATAGTGTTCAGCTCGATCTTGTCCTTGTAGAACTTCACCATTTGTATGTACCCGTCACCACCTTCAATTCTGAAAATGCCCTTTTTCTTGTCATGCAACTTTCCATCGGCTGCTCTTGGCACCTCGCGCAAGCCGCTGGCAGGTATGTTTACATCACCGCGAATGTGGCGTTGTACCTCACCCAGCGGAATATCAACGCTTCCGTGCGTTTTGATCAGAAATCTCTTTGCCTCACGAATGGCATCCACAGCTTCTTCCTCGGGTATTATTTTATCACGAACCATCAAAAATCCAAAAGGACAATCGCAGTTTCTTCGCAACACATCATGAACTACAAGTACAAGCGCGGCATCCTTGTTTTCAATAGTTCCTTCCCGGTTCCAGTTTCTTAATTTACTGATCGCGTCAGCAATGTCGGGATATTTATTCTCGTCAAGCGAATAAAGGGCTCCAAAATTTTCCAGGTAGGTGCCGTCATCGTGGTAAGACTTATCGAATTTGATCCGGTGGAAATCTTCCCACGTAAATTTTCCGTCATGGCTGCTCAACAAATGATCGAACCGCTCGCCCCGGTTGTACATGAATTTCTGTAGGCCGATGAAATCGCCATCCCAGTCGCACTCATTATCAGAAGCGACAAGGGGTGTTTGATTCGCGTTAAAAACAAATCCGCATTCGGGATTGAGGATGGAAGGTAATTCCTCATAAGAAAGCAGTTGTGTCCACCGGTATTTCGAGCTGCTTGATGTGATGGGCAACTCCCATTCCAGCGAACGGTCGCGTCTTGGTAATTGCCCCCCTGACCTGAAAAAAATATTCCCAACCTTGTCGGCATAGATCGTGTTGAACATCGGTAATGCTTCGGTTTTCAGCGCAGCTTCAAATTCATCAAAGCTGGTTGCCTTATTCATTTTATACCATTGCTCAGCGGAACGTATGTCCATGTAGCCGGGAAAGCGCAGTGCGAAAAGCCCTTTTTTAGTTTCAAACACCGGCCCGAATTCTGTTTCTAAAATTTTTCGCTTCACACCTATTTTCAGAAAGCCGAGCTTTACCTTCAGTTTGATCTTTCTTACCTTGAAGTCGCGCCATTCATCATCATATTTATATTGGTTTTTGTTTGTGGGGTTGATCTGAAGCTGGTAAATGTCACCGAAGTTGTGGAAGTTATTAGTGTGCGCCCAACCGAGGTATTGATTGGTGCCGACAAAACATGTCATTCCACCGGGGAAAAGTCCGCCAATGATGTTCCAGCCCTCATCGCTCTGAATGTGCGCCTCATACCATGCAAAGCGCCCCTCGATAGGCTGATGTGAATTGACCAGCAGGTATGAGCAATTTTCCTCCGTACGGAAAGGTGCTATAGCCATTGCGTTCGAGCCTTTGTCGTTGGTGGAATAATATTCGGTAATCTTATCATCGTTCAGGGCTTTGAGCGCCATGCCAAGTCCAGCCATCAGCGAGCCTTGCAGTGTGTATCCCCTGATGACATCTTTTGCGGAAAAGGGAATTGATTTCTTCAGTAACACTTCATCGGGATGGGCGGTAGCATAATCGTTAATTCCCTGTGCATATCCCTCAGTCACTTTTTTGAATTCGCTGCTGAAAGCCTTCTCGTATCGGGTATCTACCAGCGTGTCAATCCGCAGGAACTCCAAGGCGAAATCGAACAGTACACCATCCTTCCCAAGCACTTCGCCAAGCATGCCTTTCGCAGCAAGCAGGTTGTATTGAATATTCCTGAAGTCATCTTCGGAATGTGCCCACGCCAAACCGTAGGCCGCCTCTGCATCTGTACTGCCGTAAATGTGCGGTATGCCAAAGCTGTCGCGAGCTATGATGACGTTTTCAGGTTTGATCTGCGCATTTGTAGAAGCTACGACAATTGAAAAAAGCAGTGTCTGGCTCAGTTTCTTCATGGGGTCGGGGTTCTCCTTACTTTGTTTTGGTTGAATTGATAAAAGTCAATGATAGGAAGGAAAATTTAAAAAAAAGGTTGCGTGGCCGGTTTTTTAGGAAAAGCCAGGGTTCAAACTTAATCTGAACGGAGGATTCTTGATAATAAAAATCAAAAAAAATAGTATATTGTTTATGATTATTAACAATGCTGTAAAAAAAATTGCGAAATAATTTTTGATTTTTATAAAAAATTACGGACTTTCGCCAAATAATTGATTTTTAGTAACAAAAATCCCCAGTAATGAAGAAAATTGAAGCCATCGTCAGAACATCCAAGTTTGAAGAGATTAAAGCCGCACTGAAAAAAAACGGCATTGACTTTTTCTCATATTGGGATGCATCAGGAGTGGGCAATGAATTAACGCGTGCCCACCACAGCTATCGCGGAACCGTTTACGACACCAATAATATTCCAAGAATATTCATCTGCATCGTGTTGCGTGATGAGAATGTTGCAAAAACAATTGATGTCATTGAAAAAGCGGCTTATACCGGTGAAGTGGGTGACGGAATGATCTTTAGTTATACAATAGAGGAGTCGGTGAGGATCAGCAATGGCGCCCGCGGGGATGCTTCAACGCTGGGTCCGGGTGATGTCATAAAATAATGCTACGATTAATCAACTAATAACAGATAAACAACAACAAATGGAAGAAGCAGTAACAAACGTAGGCTTTACGGTAAGCAATCTCTGGATGATGATTGCTGCAGCATTAGTTTTTATAATGCACCTGGGCTTTGCCACCGTGGAGTCTGGGTTGGCTAGGTCCAAGAACACGGTTAATATTCTCTTTAAGAACACGTTGATCGTGGCGATCGGGCTGCTTACATATGCAGCCGTTGGTTTTAATCTTATGTATCCGGGCGCTGAATATGCAGGTAAGTTTTTCGGCTTTGCCGGATTTGGGATATCCCTGCCGGAAGGAGGCAATACTCCGGACTATAATCCGGGCTATACTTACTGGACAGATTTCTTCTTCCAGGCTGTGTTTGCAGCTACTGCCGCTACCATCGTTTCCGGTGCGGTAGCAGAGCGCGTTAAGCTCTTTGCGTTCCTCATATTCACGGTCATTTATGTTTCATTCACTTACCCTGTTGCAGGAATGTGGAAGTGGGGTGGCGGATTCCTCAACGCAATGGAAACTCCTTTTTATGATTTTGCAGGCTCAACAATAGTACATTCGGTTGGTGGATGGGCTGCTTTGATAGGAGCTATCCTGCTGGGGCCCAGGATTGGAAAATACGTTGATGGAAAAATCAGGCCGATGCCGGGACATAATCTGCCGCTTGCGGTTATCGGAGTGTTCATGCTATGGTTAGGTTGGTTCGGATTCAATGGCGGTTCCGTGCTTTCTGCTGACCCGGGTTTGGTTTCGTTGGTATTTGTCACAACTTCATTGGCGGCTGCAGCCGGAGCAATTGGCGCTTTCGTGGCCTCCTACATTATGTTCAAACAGCATGACCTCACGATGGTGCTAAATGGAATCCTGGGCGGCCTGGTGGGTATTACGGCTGGTGCAGACCAAATGAGCCCGATGTCGGCAGTGATGATTGGAGCAATTGCGGGAGCATTAGTTGTTTTGGCGGTGATATTCTTTGACCGAGTAAAAGTTGATGATCCCGTTGGAGCCATTTCTGTTCACCTCGTTTGCGGTGTTTGGGGAACTTTGGCGGTTGGAATTTTTGGCAACCTTGCCGGTGTGTCACAAGTTATCAGTCAGTTAATAGGGATCGCGAGCGTTGGAGCGCTTTGTGTGGTTTCTTCATTCATCCTCTTCTTTGTTCTTAAGAAAACAATTGGCATCAGAGTGCCGGAATCCGAAGAATTGGATGGGCTTGATCTTACAGAGCACGGCATGCGTGCTTACCCGGATTTCACAGGAGAATAACTTTCATACAAAAGAGTCAGGGTGTGGGGTTAATTTTTTAATTCCGCACCTTGATCACCACTCGATTTCGGTCATCAAACAATGCCTGTCATTGCATTAAGGTTCACAAAGGCGGTAGTCCAACCCATTCTCTTCGTTTATTTAGGTTGTCCGGATCCTCTGCTTCTTCTAATTTCGAAATTCCGGTTTTGAAATCAGTTCTTGATTGCGTTCCGTAGAGCTGCTTTTTGCCATTACGAATAAGTATTCTATCCTGCAAGTATGCCAGGTGCATTAATGATGCCTTTCCGTTTTCAACTGCCGTGTGCATAACGGGAAAATATTTTTCCTGAATTGCAAGCGGAGCGTGTTGAATCACCAGCCAAATTGCTTTGTTGCCCTCCCGGCCTATTTCTTCCGAGCCCAGCCAGCCGTACTTATCTAAAATGGAAATCATAATTACCAGATTCAGGGAATCATAATGGTCAATAGTTTCCCATAACTTATTGTATTGTTCAGATCCGTAGCCAAACTGATTGACGATGCGGTCAATTTTAAGACGATACCGCTGATCGTCTCTTAAGATATTTAACAGAAGGGCCGCGATGCTGTCGTTGTAATTTTTTTTCCGTAAAGCAATTTTGGAAAGTAAATCATTCCAGCGCTTATCCTGCTGCAGCCTTTTAAATTGCGGGGTAAAAGGAAATATTTCGTGTGTATCCAGAAAACTAGTATGTTCCGCCAGGTGATAAAGTATAGAAAATGCTGAATCGTAAACATCAATCATGGCCCATGAAATAGCTGCCTTATACTTGTCTTCGGGGAATCCCTTTATTCCTTTTATGTTAAATGCCCTTGAATATTCAGCCGCTGAATTTTGAAAATCGTTTCGGAGGAAGAATTGATTTGCCGAGATAGCAAGCGAATCATATCGGCTGAATTGCGCGAAGCAAAAGACATTAACGAACGTCATCGTTATTGTGATAGGCAGGATTCGCATGTGATTCGTAATACAGTAATCAATTTAATCCTCTTTAACCCTATTTCCAATCGCTCACCGCAAACTTTCTAAAGCTTCATTCACCCCCGTATATTTAAACTCAAACCCGCTCTGTTCCATTTTTTCTGAGGAACAGCGCTGGCTGAATAGAACAGCCTGCCGCATCTCGCCAAGGACAAGTTTGAGCGCCAATGCGGGTGCGGGGAGCATCAACGCATAGCTTTTTCGCACGTTACGGATAGCGCGAATCATCTCAAAATTCGTGACAGGAGTTGGAGCAACCGCATTATAAATGCCCCGAAGCTCTGGGTTCTCAATTGCGTGCAGGAACATGCGGCATGCATCATCAATATGTATCCATGAATAATACTGGTCACCGTTGCCGAGATAGGCTGCAAGGCCAAAGTGCATTGGCTTTTCCAGTTCAGGCAGCGCACCACCGTCATTAGACAATACAATGCCCATACGCAGTATCACGGTGCGTTTTCCTGAGCTTTCTATCTTCAGGTTTTCTTTTTCCCACGCCCGGCAAACGCTGGCTAGAAAATCATCGCCAGGTTTTTCATCTTCCTTAAGCCACTGGCTGCCACGGTTGCCGTAATAACCGATTGCCGAAATACCGATAAAGGTCTTGACCTCAGGTGCCTGCTGAATTGCGTCAAACAACA
>CAYOYI010000107.1:0-10781 GCA_964408105.1 uncultured Chitinophagaceae bacterium
CCTCCGGTTGGGGGTGTGTAGCGCTCAAGGGTAACACTACCTGTAATCGTTCCTGAATTACCTCCAAAGTCATTGATATATCCCGTTGATGTGGAACTTGATTTGAGTGTCAAGGTTCCGGCATTAGTATTCAAATTACCCTGTACAAGGGTTAATTCTCCGCTCACGCTAAGATCGGTTCCGGATGAAAGTGTAACGCCAGAAGCAAAGTCAACTTTCAGGAATTTTACGTTAACATCTCCCGCAATTGACGAGCCTTTAATAGTCAGGTAACCGGTGCCCATATCTGCAGAACCATTGTTTGTAAATGTGCCATTAATTTGTAACTCAGCAACCGGAATACCTCCAATTGCAGAAAAATTTAGTGTCACCGAAGCGGCAGGCTCTATCGTAAGATTTTTTGCAACCGCATTCGATGCCCCGGCTATAACAGGATAATAGTTGCCGCCAGTGGGATTGGTGGGTATTGTAACATCAATGATTGATGTCGGGATGGTGCCGCAACTCCAGTTATTCGTGTTAAACCAATTGGTTTTGTCTGCGGGTAAAGTTGCTCCAGCGATCCATGTACCCGGTGTGCATGTAATGCTCTCATCTGCGCCAATGTCCGGGGTGGAAGCATTTCTTGTTTGAGCATCATAATCCGTGGTAACAGCCGATATGAACGTACCCAGGTTATCAATGTAGTTATGAGGCAGATAAGTGGCGGATGAATTTGTTTTTATATGCAGGTCTCCCGCGAGCGGATCAACAAATAAATCATAAGGATTCACTGTGCCATTGGTTGTATTATTTGTACCGGATGTCAGCGCTTGCGCCCACTGGCTGTTGGCATCCCCGCTTGTGCTGGATTGCCATTGTGCGAAAGTTCTGTCACCATCTCCGTTCCAATAACCCAGTGTGCTGTTCGTTGCAGTGGAAAGGAAGTTATAATCGCTGCTCCAATTAGTAGCTGGGCTTGAGGATGTATTATCAATTGCATAATGCTTGGAATTGACAGTAGGATTTCCTGTACGCGCATTGATCAGGATGTTGTTTCTCAATTCAACATTCGCTCCGTTGCCGCTCCCTGTTCCTCCCGGCAACTTGTAAAAACATTCGGAGGGATAATCAAAACCGGCAGTTCCGGTTTGTGCCCCATGTACAAGAACTGTATTGTAATAGTACTTATTTGTTCCCCCGGTGCCATAGTCAAGAATTCCATAGAATTCTTTTCTGGTGGTGTATGTTGTTGACCAACTGCTGTTATGAAGATTAATCATATTGTTTGAAACCGTCCAGGAGCCGGTGCCATTAATCCACAGTCCTGCAGAGTAGCCACCGTTGCTTGCATTGAATAAGTTGCTGATCTTGTTGCTGGAGATGGTTCCTCCGCCCCCTGTTGATGAAACCTGTATCCCATCGGCAGTTGGTCCGCTGATAGCTCCTGATGAACCATTTCCAATGTACTGCAGTGTATTTCCTGAAATCAGGTGGCCGGATGAATTGCTTGTTACTACAATCCCTTTTGTATTATAGGAGGAGCCGGAAGCGTAAGACCTTCCCATCGTGTTGTTGGTTATGGTAACAACTCCGTTGCCTGCGTGCTCAATCAGGTTGATGTAGCTGTTATAAATTCCCGGTGATGAAAGGCCTGCAATGATATTGTTATTAATCGTGATCGCGGAACTTGTTGCACTATAAACCCCATATACCCATCCGGTGTTGGCGCTCAATGAAGTACTGCCACCATCAGATTGCAAACTGTTTATCGTAGTCGCATGACCAATTGTGTTTCCGTTAATATTTACCAGGCTGCTACCTGCGATATCTATTGCTGTTATTCCACCACCGTCCCCATAATCTGCAAGGATGTTTTGAATAGTGTTATTCTGAATCGTGGTGCCGCTGCCACTACCGGCATTTACGTATAATGCAATAAAATCACTTGGAGTATTATTCTTCAAAGAGGAGCCACCGCATTGCACGGCTTGTCCTCCAATGTAATTACCACTGATTACATTACCATTCGATGAAGAACCCGGATTGAAATAGATTCCATTTTGTGCCCCGGTTCCGTCAATAAATGTCGTGTACAAACTGTTTCCGCTGATAGTCCAGTTTCCGCCATTGCCGGTGCCGTTCACATAGACTGCGATAGCCGTTCCGCTGCCACCGCTGAATACAGACCAGTTTTTAATCTCATTATCTTTAATAGTATTATTATTATTTACACCGCTGCTGGTTGCTTGAGACAGCACTGCATATTTATAGTATCCGGCAAAGGCATTTGTTCTTTCCTGGAATAGGTTGTTTTGAATAGTAACATTGGTAATGCCGCTTCCTGAATGGAGGGGACCGCCCAATACTACAGAACCTGCGCCTGCTGTTGAAGTCTGGTTGCAACTCTCAATGATGCAATTCCTTATCGTGATGTTATTGGCACCGCTGTTCAGCCAGAAATCAGGATGATTAGATCGGTTTTGATACAACAGATGCCTTCCATTTGCGGTAGTGTCATTTGGGTCACGGCCATCAATCCTTAGCCTTGTTACCCCATTAAAGACCATGAAAGATTGACCTGGTGTGCCGTAAATTGTTCGGGTCGTGCTTCCATCTGGCGTGATGGTAATGGTATAGCCGGAGCCACAACCTTCCGTAATTGCGTTTAGTGACTGCCATTCGCTTGCTTCATTAATATCAGAGAGAACGCGTACAGTTAAATTACCAGTGAGCACACCGTTATTCAATGAATAAAACAACCCGGTGCTATTTGGAGTCAGGAAATCGGTATAAATACCACCTGAGCCTACGGTAACCAGACCTGAGATGGTGTTGGCGAAGCTGTAAAAGCCCGTTGCCCCAAAACTAAATCCAGGAAACGCTGTCAGGGTGGCAACATCCGGTGTATGCACCGGTGAGGAACCGTTTGACTGAGAATAGCCAATATTGGGGGTTGACTCCAGGTCCTGCGCAACAAAATAATATTCAAACTGATTGCTGCTGGCTGGTGTGATGCCAAATGTTGAATAATTCAGAGAAAAGCTCCAAATGCTGCTATTCACTGTCCCGGATTGATAAGAGCCTTCTACAAATTGCGAATTTGACCACGTATCTCCGGGCGCTCCTCCAACCGATCTTCTGAAATACATTCTCGGCTTATTGAGTGTGGAAGAAACTCCGGATTGCGCGTCATTGACCGTTACCTGAACAGTAGTGATGGTCGAGCCGGGACACGCTGCCTGACTTGGGATGTTAGTATAACTGAACGAAGGTGGAGTAATATCAACCGGGTTAAAATTGCCTGCATCGGCACCTATATCCTCTGGAGTTAGTGCGCTTCTTGTTTGTCCGTCAAAATCAGTTGTTACTGCGGCTACGTTAGTGCCTACTCCCTCGATTGGCGTTGTAGCGGGAGAAGGTTTGATGTGCAGATCCAGAGTGGACGCTGTGCCATTCGGAAGTATGAAATTCGGATTATAGCTAATGCTGTTTGCGTCCCTTCCGGTTCCATTTTTCCAGGAAGTAAGATCAGCTCTGTCAGAAGTGTAAAATCCCAATACCGAACCCGTTCCCGTGGCGTACAGGTCATTATAGTTGCTTGTAAGGTTGGTCACGTTCGGAATTCTCACCGCGTAGAAATAACTGGTCCCGCTGGTGGCTGAACGCTCACTGAAGAAGATGTTATTTAAAATTGAACGTGCTGAAGTTGAAGAAGACACGCTGTAAAAAGCATAGTTTTTCTGCACTGGGCTCACATTACTTCCGCCAAGGCAGATGCTGTTAAAAAAGTAATCATTCGTTCCTGCCGCTTCATTGATCCCGTAAATGTTAAAGCCGGTTGTGATTCCGGTTCCAACGCTGATCATATTGTTTTGAATATCAGCATTACCCGCATTGATATGCAAACCCGTTACGGTTGCGGTGGTGGATGATGTAGCCGCGTTTAATGAATGGATAAAATTCCGCTCGATCAAATTTGTGCCCGAGGTGGGGCCATTGTAATAAATACCCAGCACCTGGACTGCTGCCGATGAAGCCAAACTGATTAAGCTGTGAATCGTGTTGCCGCTGATTGTTTGCCCGGCTGCAGTGCGCTGCATGATAATGCCTGTTAATGATGCGGAGGCATTGGTGCCGGCAGATGCCGAGTAATTTGTAAGATTAAAAATGGAATTATTGGAAAAGTTCATGGCCCCGGTTAATCGGGAATCCGTGTAAATGCCGCTCAAATAACCAACCGTAGAAGTGCCGGAATACGTGTTGGTCATGTTGGCGATAACATTGCCTGTGATGGTTTGCCCGGCCGTGCTTCCAACCCATATCCCTGACATAATCTGGCCGTTGGCATGGGTGCTGTTGGATGAAGCATGAATGCTATTGGCAACCGTTGTACTTCCAATGATATTGTTTGTTATGGTGTTGGAGCCTGCGCTGGCTGATAAAATGAGAATTCCATAAAATTGGTGAGATACCGAGGCCGGAGTCCCAAGCAAAGTGAATCCTCCTATTTTGTTGTCTTCTATCGTAGTGTTTCCCGCATCCAGAAACATCCCTTGTGATACACTTGCAGTTGTAGCGAAGTTTTCGGTAATATCAATCTGGTCAGTTGCGGTTACCGAGCCAATTGTGTTGTTCTTTATCAGCGTGTTTCCATTAGCATTTCTTATCCCGACAAAAGTTACCGAACTTGATGAGGTGCCGTGTGAGAAAGAAATGTTGGTGATAACGTTGTTTTCGATTGAGCAACCCGTGGCTGATGTATTTGGATTAAAATAAATAGCGGCCATTGTGCCACTGTTGGTTCCGGTGAAAGTATATTTTGAACCGCCAGCTGTTGCCTGAGTACCCCCAATGTAGTTGTCTTTAACAATAAAATTCACCCCTGTGTTATTGATATTAATGACATAGTGAGACATGCCGGTTACGTTCGCCCTGCTCGTTGTCTGGTAAAAACTGTTGCCTGTAATTGTCCAGTCAGTGTTGTTTGAGGAAAGAAAAATCCCGGAATGTGTTGTTGAGGAAAGCGTAGAATAATAGTTAAATATTTCGTTATTTAAAATAGAGTTGCCGCTGTTCAGTTTTGCTGCGGTACCCGATGAATAAATTCCGATTGCAGGGGTTCCTGTAACATCGCTCCTATCCCTGATGTGGCAATATGAAATCACGTTGTCATCATTACCTGTGCTGGCATTGGTTGTAGAGAACATTATAGTGCCGCTTGTGGTTAGCGTGTTTTGTCCTTCCACGATTAAATAGGTCAGCGTGTTGTTGGTTGCATCATTAATCAATCTGAATGTAGCACCAAATGTGGCTGCTGTCCGGGTATTTCTGAAAGTCCAGCTTCTGCTGTTGCCGCTACCGTTTTGCCTTCCGTCAAAGGTTAATCGTTTTGCACCATCTAAATCAATCAGCGTGGCTGCGGAGCCCGGATCACCGGATGTTGTAAGTGTTGCGCCTGCTGCCGGACGCACCATGACAGTGAAAGGCCCTCCGGTGCCTTCGGTAAAAGCATTGAAAACCACCGGGAAAGTTTCACTGGCAGAGCTGTAGGTATTGTCAAATTCAAAGATCACGTTGCCACCGATTTTCACAACGCGAAGAGTATTTGCTACCGAAGTAAGGTTTTTATATATAGGCTGTGTGTTTCCAACCGGAATTGTTCCGGTTAAAGTAGCTGCATCACCAATTACAAAATAGGCCGGGGTTGCGCTGAATGTAGTGACAGATTGAACAGTATTTACCCCGATAGTGCCGCCAATGTTAGCGTAACCACCACTTATGCTGTTACGATATCCAACTCTGCTGTCAGTACTTATGCTTGCTTCTGTCAAGGTCACCTTGCCTCCATTGACAGCAATATCTCCTGCTCCCGATATTTTAGTAAGCGCCCAATAATTGTTCCCGATGGAGGCAAGATTATCGCCTGCGGTGCCTCCAGCCGGTGCAGCGTCAAACATTTCAGCTTGTAAAACAAACACCGCACTAGGTGCTGCGGTGGTTGTAAAATCAATCGGGTTGTATCCGATTTTTCCTACCGGAAAACTGTAAGTAACACCATTCCCTGTTCCAATTCCTCTCTGGAGAGCACCTTGTACATACGAACCGGAAGAACCTCCTGAAACCGCTCCGGTTGCTGTACCTGATACATAAATGAAGCAGGAGTTGGTTGTGGTATTCAGAATACCGCTGGTTAATGTCAATGCTGCCGAGGCTGCTGAAACGGTTCTTGAAGCATGAAGCGTAACTCCACTTGCATTATTGATTATCAGCGTGCCCGGGCCGCTTGCGGCTGGAAATTCATTATTGGTGGTGGTTTGCGCACCTGTGATACTTGCATATTCCAATTTGCCTGTTGCATTGTAGGTGATAGCATTTGAGAGTTGCCCGCGCACCATACGAAGGGTACCTGCTGCTCCAATCGCAGCTGCGGGCGTAGTAAAAGTAATTTGGTCGCTGGCATTTGTGAGGTTAATTGTAATAACGCCTGTTACGTTTGCAGGCAATCCATTGCCGGTGGCCTGAGAGTTTGTTCCTGTATAAGAGTAGCTGGCTGCCGTTCCATAAGTTCTTGCTCCGGCAACATGAATGTTTCCCACTGCTCCACCACCTGTCGCACTTATTCCCTGCTGACTGCCAACAGATAAAGTTGTCGCGGCAGCGCTGGTGTTGGTAAATCCTCCTGAGCCTGAAACGGTGCTGGATGCGCCCAGGATTAAAGTTCCACTGTTTGTTATCAAACCACCGGTTGCCGCTGAGCTGGCAAGGTTACCTGTTCCGAGAGTAAGTGTAGCTCCCGAGTTGATAATGAAGGTTCTGCTGGCAGCAGTGGTAAGGTTGCTATTGAGTGTAAATGTTGCAGGTGAAACAACAACATAGTTAAAATAGGTGTTGGTGATTGTTCCTCCGGCAGAATACGCCTTATTTGTTCCTCTGAAATTAATGGTAGAAACCGTGGTGCTGGTTTGAGTGAACGTACCTCCGCCATGATTGACATCTCCATCAAAGTTGATGGTGCAAGCTATTGCGGCTGTTGAAAGGTTAAAGGTACCCGCTGTTTGATCATAAGTACCGGCAACGGTTAAGGTACCTCCAGCGGTAGCGCCTGTGTTATAGTTGACGGTTCCGCCATCCATATTGAAATCACCGCTTACCGTGAGCGTTGCAGCAGTAGTCCCACTTTTGACAACAAGCGCCCCTGAACCGGTGCTCGTTACGGTGAAGTTACCTTTGACGGTAGTTGTTGAGGTAGCGTTTTGTAATGATACCGTTGCTGCTGTTTGTCCGGTGCAGTTGTAAGTGAAATTTCCAAAGCTTTGCCCGCTGAAACCTGCTATGGTAGTAGCGGTTGTGATTCCGGTAACATTCACGTTGGAACTGGTATTCCAATTGGCAGTCGGAATGATCACACCCGCAGTTGTTGTTACCAGGAAATTATAATTAGAACTTGCAGCGAAAACAAAGTTGGTAGCATTACCGGTGATGGTTCCTCCGTAGTGGTCAATACTTCCTGTTGAATAAACCGTGGCCTGTGTTGTGGATACGTTGGAAGGTGCAAATGTATTATTGGCATTTACGATCACTTTTCCTGAAATGTCCCAAATCTGGTTTGCAATTGTTAATGATCGCAGGGTGAAAGTGTTGGTACTGTTTAAGTTCAACGTGGCCCCATTTGCAACGGTTAACGCTGTGGTTGCCGAGCCAACGTTGACATTCAGTATAGTTGATGCGGTGCTTGCGGTTAAAGTAACATTGGTGTTTGTGCCGGTGATCGTCAGTGACCGAATGGTTAGTGTTCCAGTTAATGTGGTGACGCTAATAGAAATGCCGTTATCAAAAATTACGTCATCAGCCGATCCCGGAACCGAGAATCCGCTTGTTCCTCCTGATTGGTCAGACCAACTGGAGGTAGCGTTCCAGGCTGCCGAAGCACCGCCAACCCAGTATCTGGAAGCAGCTTTAGAGGTGCCGCTTAAAAAAATGATAGTGGCAAGTGCAAAAAAGGCTTTTACATTAGAGCGGTACATTTTCATACAAGGTTTATTGATTGAAAAAAGGGAATAGACAGTCTTTACAACTTGAGTAGGACGGATTACCATAATATGGTTTTTATTTTTTTCTTGGAATAGCCGATCGCCAACCGATAAAGGAAGTCCTTGTCAAAAAGACGGTTAAATGGTTTGTGTTTGGAACCAAATGCATAAGTGTTGGCGAATTGAAAAAATGCAGGCCCGACTACACTCAAATTGGATACCCACATGCACCTAACCTGATAATAGTCTTGGAATACGGACGCAATCTTCCCATTTTGAGAAATGTGTTCGCAAAATGAAGATTTTGTTAAGAGGTATAGGTATTTGTTACTCGTGATCATGTTATTTGTATCAAACCTTTGGTATAACATACCGATAGATTATCCGCCCAGATTGATGATATATCAACTGGCAGAACGATCAAATGGGAGCTATGCCCCTTTGGATAGTTAGAATTCTGAAGTGAAAACGGATTGAGAAAAAAGCGAAGGTTGGACGACCTGGGAGCGAATGTTCAACACATTCACCACGAATTTTCTCATAGGTAAAAAAACTTAGCCTCTAAGTTAACACACTATTAATTGGAAGTAAATTTTTCCTAAGCTATTTGTCAAATCCGTTACTTATTTTGGATGGCACTATTTAACTCTTTTTGTTCGGGCTGGCCATCCGGTAAGGTAAGTAGGTGCTCCTGCGTGCTAACTCGTAAAATACCCTTTTCCGGTCCTTGTCCATAAAGCTCCGGACGCAGGTATTTTCCTTTCTGTGCTCCCGATTTGTCGGGCTCCATGTTCCTGGTCTCCGGATTGTTCTGCATATAGAGGTCATTTCTCTCCGCATATACCTGCCATGAAACCTTTGTGCCCGGAGCACCCCCGGCAATTTCAAAGGTTCTGTCAGTAATTTCCTGCGAAATGTATAATTCCGGAGATGGCTGCCCGATTGCAGTAAGTTGATATGAGAAGTTGATGTTTATTGCCGGAAAATAATCAGGCAGGGAGATAGTAGCCCTTCCATCATTATCAAGCGTAGCATTTCCTCGATAGACATTAAGTATTTCATTGGACTCAATGGCAGTATGTTTCAAATACTTGGTTTCAGGATAAAGCGGATGGTCAATTTTAAAATTTTTTGCACCAACTACATCGAGATTTCCCAGAGCAAGTATATGGTCATAAGATGCAAGCCCCCAACCTAAACCGGGGGTATTTGATGTGCCCAAAACACCGACAAAACCTTGCCCTTCTACGCCCGGGTTATCATAAGTACCATCCCTTAAAGGACCAAGATTGGTTCCAAATACTCCTGCGCCATCATTCCTTGCTGTTTGACCAAGTACTCCGAAAAAACCGATACCATTGATCCCTGGAGCAACATTGGTATAACCCGTCCTGAAACCTGAAGCTGCTTGCTGATTGTTTCCAAATACACCAAATCCCTGGGTGCTGGTGGCATCACCAGAAACACCATTGAACCCAATGCCGCTTGTACCAACTCCTCCAGTTGTTCTTAAATTGCTGCCATAGAGCGCTGAGAATGCGGTTGCCGTGTTTTGCACCTGCCCAGCGATTGCGTATGCCGCACCGGTCGTGCTTCCTGTGACGGCCGCAACGGTGTTGCTGCTGCTGGCGGTTTCTGCCTGAATGGTTGAAAAGCTATTGTTTGTTTGATTGCTGATTGCCTGAACCGCCACACCTGTACCAGAGTGTGTGAGCTTCAACCCTGCTGCATTATTTGAGCTGGTATTGATCTCCACTGCTCCGGCATCTGCAGTTATAACACGTCCTGCGCCAGCGCCACCGAAATCATAAGCATTATCAAGCGTGCCTCCGCTGCCAGAAGAAAGATTCACCGAACCGCCTCCATTGGAAAGTGATAGTGTTGAGCCGTTAAGTGACAGTGTTTGAATTTCATTTGTAGGGTTGCTGTCAGCGTCATTGATCAAGCCGCTCAGATCCACGCTATTGGTTCCACCGGCATCGGTTATGAATAAAGTATTGCCGTTTAATGTAATGCTGGTTATTAATTCATTCGTAGGATCAGCGTCAGAGTCATTCACGCTAAAAGTAGTCCCGGCTCCATCTGAAATACTCACAGTTACATTGGATCCGTTTTTTATTGATGAAAGATTCTGCAATTCATTTGTAGAATCCGCGTCATCATCAGCACCGCCAACGGCCGGTAATAGCACGGATCCGCCACCATTCGATAAGGACAAGGTACTGCCATTGATGCTGAGTGTTTGCGGCACTTGAGTTGAGGTCACCGTGAAATTTGGATAGGTTCCGGTGACATTTGTAATCCCGCCTCCGGTAATGAAAACAGTCTGGTCGGGTGCAGTATTCGTAATAATGCTATTCGCGATGTTGATCCCTGTTCCGGCTATATAGGAGCCTCCGCCAGAGGGAAGATTCACTGAATTTCCATTGCTGATTGATAAAATGCTGCCCGCTAACGATAACGTTTGCAACTCATTTGTCGCGTCATTGTCGGCATCATCTACACTGAATGATGTGCCCGTGCCATTGGTGATTAATAAGGCAACTGTGCTACCTGTCTTCGTTGAGCTGAGATCCTGCTCATCAGTGTTGTCTAGGTATGGAGCAAGGTTGATTGAATTGCCGTTACTGATGTTGAGCGTGTTTCCTGTGAGCGTTAGGGATTGAATTGCGTCAGAAACATTTGCAGCTCGCTCGGAATATAGTGCATAGGGAACAGACACAAGTTGATTGGTGCCCATGTGGTCATAATTGTTCCCGTTGTCAGGAT
>CAYOYI010000108.1:0-10778 GCA_964408105.1 uncultured Chitinophagaceae bacterium
TTCTTAGATCGTCAGTATCAAAATTCATTTTGTGACATTCCGGATAATGAGCGTATAGTGCGGATGCCGAAATCGCCATCGGACTGTCAATGTAAACCGGCACTTCAGGTATTAGCCTCTTATCCATCAACTGCCGGACGTGGTAAAGAAAAGCCTGTGTTCTCCCAACGGCAAAAGCCGGCACCAGCACGACTCCGTTTTTGTCGAAAGTATTGTTGATAATGTGCGTTAGTTTTCCGTCAAGGTCTTGAATATCGTTTTCACGATTACCATAGGTGGATTCCACGAACAATACATCGGCTCCTGATATAGTAGTGGGATTATTCAGGATCTCCTGATCATATCTGCCAAGATCGCCAGAAAATACCAGCTTTTTAGTTTGCTTTTCACCCTTAATGAAAACCTCAGTAATCGCAGAGCCAAGCAGGTGCCCCGCATCTCTGAACTCTGCAACAACATGCGGATGAATTTTGAATCGCTGGTTATACTTAATTCTCTCAAGACGTGGAAATACTTTCTCAGCGTCCTCAACAGTATAAAGTGGTTTCGGATCGGCATGACGCGAGTAGCCCATTTTTTTTGCGAATGCAGCTTCTTCTTCCTGCAAGCGTGCGGAATCAGGCAGCATGATTTTCATCAGGTCGCCTGTGGCTCGTGTGCAATAGATGCTTCCTTTGAATCCATCTTTGATCAGCCGCGGCAAATAACCGGTGTGGTCAATATGCGCATGTGTTATGATAACGGCATTAATGGTTGTAGGGTCAACCGGTAACTTATCCCAATTACGCAGGCGTAATTCTTTCAATCCCTGGAACAGCCCGCAGTCAACCATGAAACTGAAATCGCCAATTGTGATAAGATACTTTGAACCAGTGACGGTTTTTGCGCCACCTAAGAATTTAACTGTGACATTCATGCAACGGGAAGGCAGCCCTCAGGCAGGTTTTAGTTTTCTTGAAAGTGACATTTCTCTTTTTTGGATCTCATTCCATGATTGTCTTGCCCTTACAAGATCATCAAGGCTGATATCATAACTGCTGTTTATTATTTTATCATAATCGGCAGGCTTCTCCACTAATCCGGTTAAAGATTCACGAAGCACAATCTTCTTTAACACTGAGAATGCCCCTTTGCGATATTCCCATAAAAATTTTGCAAAATCCAGAAAACGCCAGTTAAGCAAGAATACCTTGGCATACGCAACAATTTGATACCATTCTATCTGCCATCTTGAAAGATTGGCGAATTCCATTGCCCCGCCAATTTGTTTATTGTATTCATCCCAATTGGTAGTGAGCAAACGATAGCCGGCTTCTCCCTTTGCCGCAAGTTTTGATACTTCAGTGCCGGGGTAGGGGGTCATCAATCCGAACATAGGGAGAAGTGGATTTATCTTCACCGCAAGGTCAATTGTTCTTTTAAGAGATTCGGTGGTTTCATTTGGCTGCCCGAAGAGGAAGAATGTTCCAATTGGAACATTGGCTTGCCTTGCGGCTGTGTAGGCCTTCATAATCATGTCCAATGTTGTTCCCTTGCCCATTGACTTTAAAGAGGCTTCATCCCCAGTTTCAATCCCCAATTCCACTCTGGCCACTTTGGCTTTTTTCATTTTAACAAAGAGATCGTAATCAACAAACCGGACATGAGTCTGAACGTCCCAGGCAACCTTTTCCCCGATCTTGTGTTCGACCATCGCATCCATCAATTCGTGGGTTCTTTCCATATCAACACTAAACAGTTCATCACCAAAGCTTATCCTTTCAGGGCGGTATTTATCAATTATCAGGTTCAGCTCTTCAATCACGTTTTGCACGCTCCTTTTTCTTGCCACGCGCCCATTCGGGTTCATGCAAAAAAGACAATTGAACGGACAGCCTCTTAATGATTGTACGTAATACTCTTCTGCCGGTGGTAATAAATCCCAGGCGGGGAATGGTATTGAATCCTGATCGGCAATGCGGTCTCGCGGGGGAGTCATTTTATTCCCCGTATCATCCCGATAGATCAATCCGGGAATATCAAACAGGTTACCAGAATCTCTTAACGCAACACAGAGCTCATAAAATGTTACCTCACCTTCACCGACAACGCCAATATCGAATGAAGGAAATTCTTGCATAGTGCGCTGGGGCAAGGCGGTCAGGTGAACACCTCCTATCACCGTTACTATTTTAGGCAGCTTTTGTTTTACCAAACCTGCCTGATAGGCCGCAGGCTTTATCTCGTTTGTAAATGCCGTTAAACCAATTACATCAGGCGACCATTGTTCTGCTATTTGAAGAACCTGATAGAAGTTCAGTCGTTCAAATTTTGCATCAACTATTTTTATTTCGAAATCCGGGAATTGCCTAAGATAGCCTGCAAGGTAAGCAAGCCCGACTCTTCCAAATTTCGGTGTATCATACCAGGGCTCCATCACGGCAAGCACCGGAGGATTGACAAGCATTACCTTGAATGGCTTCCGTCCCATCTTTCAATAAGTTGGCCTGGTGTCTCCATTGCAGAATACTTTCGGTGAACTTGGTACGCTATAGTAAAAGACCGCTTTGTTATTAAGCTCATAATGGCTCATGATCCCCTGAGATACCTGCTGGAATCTGCCATCTATATACCCCATGAGTTTATTATCAAGATCAGGAAAAACAACGATGTCGCGGTCAATCTGGAAACTCTCCGGAGTGTATGAGGCAAGCTTTTCCGTTTTCCCTTTACTAAACACATAGAAGTGATTGAAGTTGTCTGTGTAAACCAGCATGTTATCCTGCACTTTGTAGAAGGTTGGAGGTATCTCAAGTAATTCGTAGAGCTTGTTTTCACTAAATACTTTGAACCTTCTATCACTATCGGAAATATAAGCAACCATATTTTCTCCCGCCTCATAGCTCAGGGGAGCAATGTTCTCGAGCGTTTGGGTTGCGCCATTGATAAATATTTTGAAATCACCAACAAAATCAACATAAGCAACAATATTCCTGTGCACTTTGAAAGATTGTGTTGACGTTCCCTGCTCCAGCACACGGCTTTCGCCATTATAGAACATCTTTAATTCATAATCGGGATCAACGTAGGTTACAATATTTTCATTGGCTCCGAATTCATAAATAGAACGGTTGTCAAAAGTTGTCACGAATCCATCATTAAACAGGATGAAAGAATTGAGATAATCATTGAATGCCACCACGTTATCGCCAAAAGCCAGGCGATTCAGACCTTCATCAGTGCTTATCCGGCCCAAATAGTGCACTTTTCTTCCGTCAAAAACATAAACGTGTTCACCGGTATTAATAAAAACGAGGATCTGATCCGTGGCATAATAACTTTCTGGCGCAAATTCCTGAAGCTTGTAGGTGGAGCCGTCAATATAAATTTTGAAGCTGGACTGATAATCCACATAAGCCACATAGTTGCCTCCGACTTTGAATGACTCAATCTTCTGATGCTCTTGCTTAATGATATTGCCATCATCATAGATGAAAAAATAATCCCACTCGGCTCCGCGAGTGTCTTCAAATGCCGTAATACATTGGCCATTTAAGATCACGGCAAGGCAAACCTGGAAAACGATAGCTGCGGTTTTTTTCATCAAATTTTTAAGATAACACCTTCTTTTTCAGGATACAAAGAAACGTTATTTTAGGGTGGAGTTGGTTTATGCTGCCTGTAATTTGTAAAAGCAATTTTATCTTTTTACTTGTGTTCGGTGCACATAGCGCTTCCTTCGCACAAGATTTCGATAAGAAGGAGTTTTGTAGCGCTTTGGAGACCATTGTCAGCACTTTTTCTGCAAGTCCGGATAGCCTGGCAACTGAGATGGTCGGGGAAAATTCTCTCGGTATTCAGGAGTGGCGGGTTAAGCACAATTTACCTATGTCTATCAATAGCGTTTTGCATCGCAGTTTTGACATGACCTCCGAGGAGAACAGGGCAATTTATCTGATTGCGGAAAATATTTCGCAGGTGGATGCAGACAACAGTTATAAGGAGATTGTTCAGGCGATACGATCATGCTATGGAACCAGGTATTTACTGAGGGAAAACGTCACCACCGAATGGGATGATTCCGGGAAAAAGCTGCAACACAGGAAAGCGGTTTTTTTAAAGAATGAAATAGAGGGCGATAGCAATTTGCCGGAGATTAATGTCACCACGTTTGCCGTTCAAAGCGGAAACTTCAGCGTTACGGTTGAATTGCTGATATTTCTGAATTAAAATCATAAGCAAATGGGGAGAAACATTACAAAACATTACACAAACGGAGAGGTTACTATTGTTTGGAAACCTAACCTATGCGCACATTCCGGTAATTGCGTTCGCGGCCTGCCGCAGGTGTTTAAAACCCGGATACGTCCCTGGATAGATGCAAGTGGCGCATCTTCAGAGCAGATCATTGACCAGGTTAATAAATGCCCATCGGGAGCCTTGTCATATTTTATTAATGCAGAATCAAAGAGCTGAATTATGGATTTGGAAGAGCTGCGCGAATTATGTCTTTCGTATACCTATGCAACAGAAGATGTGAAATGGAAAAAAGACTTATGTTTTTGCATTGGCGGGAAAATGTTTTGCGTTGCCGGTCTTGACCAAACGCCAACCGCAGCATCATTCAAAGTTCGAGATGATGAGTTTGACGCAATGTCGAGCCGCGATGGCTTTCAGCTGGCACCGTATGTGGCGCGTTACAAATGGGTGATGATTGATGACATCAGGAAGATGAGCAGGAAAGAATGGGCGCTTTACACAAGGCAATCTTATGAACTGGTGAAAGGGAAGTTGCCTAAGAAGGTTTTGAAAAACTTATAAAAAAAGAAGCCGGGAACCCTTGGTCCCCGGCTTCTAGCGGTCGTCCTACCCCGCATTTATGGTGAGTAGCTTAAGCTACCATTCTTCGTTCTTCATTCAGGATTTTCTGCACGGCAGTTGACATGCGCTTGGCCGGCATATAGTCCTTATCTATGTAGTCGTAAATTCCTCTTTTAAATAGTTCGGTGGTAACCGTCACGCTTCTCTGCCCTGAAATCACTATCACTTTGCATTTTTTACATGCTTGATTGACGGCTTTCATCAGGTCGAAACCATTGTAAGGGAATTCATCAAATTCATCCAGGAAATAATCCAGAATCAGGATATTGGTATCCGCGTCAAGATGCTCGATACATTCTTTTGCCGATTTGTAAGAGCGGATGTCAAAATCAAAATCGGGATAGTTGTGCATGTTGCAGAAACTCTTCACATACTTGGTCAGGATCTGATTGAAGTACGTGTCGTCCTCTGCTATCACTATTTTGAATTTCTTGGTTTCCATACAAACAAGCGTTTGCGTTTCGTGCCACCTTAAGGCAACGCCAATGCCAAAACCACAACTTATTGAAAATCAAACTTTTGAATAGAAAAGAATCAGAGAGAATACTCTCAAATTGAGAAATTGACTTCCAAAATGAAAAGGAGCCTACTCTGCGCTTTCTTTTTCACTTTTGAGGAGGCGATAAATAGTTGACTGGCCGATATCAAGCTTTTCGGCAACCAGCTTGATATTGTTGTCATACTTCTTAAGGTATGATTTGATGATGCGGTCTGAGTACTCTTTCAGGGTTAGCTCCTGGCTGGAGTTTGAAGAATGAGAAAGTTCATCATCATAACTTCCAAAAAGAATGTCATCCGGACCAATTTCGCTGCTATCACACATTACAGCGGCCAATTCAATTATAGACCTCAATTCGCGGACATTTCCGGGAAACGAATAGCCCATTAGCTTTTGCTGAGCAGTATGAGAGATGTTTTTCACATCCATTTTATTTTCCTTGCAAAAGTTCTTCACAAAATGCTTGGCAAGGATAAGAATATCATTATCCCGTTCTTTAAGAGGAGGTAAAGTGATCGTAAGTCCATATAAACGATAGTATAAATCCTCGCGGAATTTTCCGTTCTTGACTTCTTCCATCAGGTTCTTATGAGTGGCAACGATAATACGGCAATCCACCTTTACGGAAGCATTGCTGCCCACCCGAACGATTTCCTTTTCCTGCAATACCCTCAGCAGTTTGGCCTGCATGCTCAGGCTCATTTCACCTATTTCATCAAGAAAAAGCGTGCCCTTGTCAGCTTCTTCAAACCTTCCGATTCTTCTGGCCACAGCTCCTGTGAACGCCCCCTTTTCATGTCCGAACAGTTCGCTTTCCACCAGTTCGCTTGGAATTGCCGTGACATTCACAGCAACAAAGGGCGATTTCTTTCGTGCCGAATTATAGTGAATAGCTTTTGCCACCATCTCCTTGCCGGTGCCGGTTTCTCCATTGATGGTAACATTAATACTCGTGGATGCCGCTTTTTCTATTAACTGGAAAACTTTGGTAAAAGCCGCGCTGCCGCCAATAAGAGAATTTTGGAAGCTATACTTGGTTTCAACTTCCTGTTTTAGCGCGGTGATCTCCTTTTTGAGAAGCTTTTTACTTTTTACATTTCGAATCGTATTAACCAGCCTTTCCCGAATATCTTTTTGCTTCACGATATAATCGTAGGCTCCTTCTTTCAATAATTCCACTGCAGTTTCAATGCTATCCTGTCCGGATATAACAATTACTTCGATGTCCGGATTGAAACTCTTAATTTTTTTCAGTAGCTCTGCACCATCCATGTCAGGAAGGCGAAAGTCCAGGGTTACCAAGTCTGGCTGTTCATCGAGTTTTTGTAAAAAATCCTTCCCCGTTTTAAAGTTCGTAACGGAGTCATCGGGATTCAGGTTGAAGGTGTACGCGAGCATTTTAGAGTACCACTCATCATCCTCAACAACAAAAATTTTAAAGGCTTCAGATTGTTGCGCCATCAGGACGGTGCTTCAAAAACGGTTTAGCTGTGTAGATTGCGAAGATAAACCAAACACGCAGGAAGAAACAAGTTTTAGCTTTTCTGAGCGATTTTTTGCTCCAAAGATTTCATTATTGGACGAAGATCTGATTCTATTTGAACGATAGTAGGTTTGATAGTCTCCAGCTTGAGCTTGTTATGAGCATTGTTCTCAATTTCCTTGAGCAATTTCACAATGTGTTTCATCCCCAGATGCCTGCACGGAGCCGCTAAACGATGCGCCAGCAAACCGGTTTTATCCCAATCATTTGCCTCTGCGGATTCATTTATTTTTTTCAGGCCATCAGTGGTATTTTGAATAAATACCCTGAGCATCTCAGGAACGAAATCTTCATCACCCTGCCCTAATCGTTCCAGTTCAGAGAGATCAAAGTCCAATTCGGTAGCAGTTTTATTCCCATTTCGGGATACTCCGTTGTTGAGTTCTTTATTGAACCCGGATTTTGAAAGATCAATTTTTAAAACAGAACATATCGTGCTGAATAGCTCCGATTCTCGGAAGGGCTTTGACAGAAAGTCATTCATTCCTGCACCTTTACACTTTTTGATATCTTCTTCGCTGCTTGCAGCGGTCAGGGCGATAATTGGTATTTCCGCTTTTTCCCCTGACATTTTTTTGCGAATGTGACGGGTAGCATCAAGTCCGCTAAATTCAGGCATTCTAACATCCATCAGGATAAGGTCGAAGTGGTTTTTGTTAAGCTCACTAATCGCCTGATGGCCATTTTCACATGATATAATAAGCATGCCCCATCGAACAAGTATGGCATCCAGCAGCATGCGGTTATATTCTTCGTCATCAACGACCAGAACGGATAGCTTGCCAAGAAATACTGACGGGTCACTTGGAATTGATATGGTTTCTTCCAGGTCTTTCTCTTCGCCTATCTGGAAGGAAAGAGCGACTGAAAAAGTTGTTCCATTATTTTCCTCGCTATGAACCTCTATTTTGCCTTTTTGCAGCTCCACTAACCTTTTAGTGATCGCAAGGCCGAGTCCTGTTCCGCCATATTTTCTTGTCGTACTCAGATCGGATTGATAAAAACCTTCAAATATCTTTTCAATTTTTTCCTCCGCGATGCCAATGCCGGTGTCTATCACATCAATTTGCAAAATTGTGGAGCTTGGACTTTTCAGCAAAGCTTTCACGACCACTTCAACTTGTCCTTCTTCCGTGAATTTGATGGCGTTTCCTATTAAATTGAACAGTACTTGCTTCAGCCGGTATGGGTCACCAATCAGTACTTCCGGTATTGCCCCTTCAACATTAAAGCTAAGTTCCAAGTTTTTTTCCTGCGCCATATTCCTGAATGAGTCAACAACGGTTCGAACAACTTCCGTTGGTTTGAATCCAACATGTTCGAATGAAAACCTGCCCGATTCCAGCTTGGCATGGTCCAGAATGTCATTTACTACTTCCAGCAAATACTCGGTGGAGTTCTTAATCGTATCAATATACTTTTTTTGTCTTGTATCCAGTTTTGTTTTTTCAAGCTGCTCACTGAATCCCAATATCGCATTCATGGGCGTTCTGATTTCATGGCTCATAGTTGCAAGAAAGTCCTCTTTGGCCTTGGCAAGCTTTTCGGCTTTATCTCTTGCCTCACTCATTTCTTCATTTAGTCGTGCCGCGTTGGTGAGATAAGTTAAAATCAAATAAGCCATAACCAGAAGTAAAATGAATGTTACAACAGTAATTATCGTAATGACCCTGGTTGTGCGCTTTGACAGGGAAGCTGCCTTTTCTTCCCGTAGCTTGGCATTTTGAGCTTCATACTTTTCCATTTCAGTCATCAATCGCCTGATATTGCTCATGATCTCTGCATCGAGCTTGGTCAGGTCAAACTCTTTTTGACGTATGATTTCCGCTTTTAATTGCTGCTCCCGCTGAAGTTTGACTATTTCATCTTTGATCTCCTCCAACTCCTGGGCCGTTTTTTCCTTAATGGCTTTTTGAGGCCGAAACAGTTCTTTTAGCTTTGATATTTTCGACTTTTCATTATCGCTGATCGCTTCTCTTTCCCGGTCTTCCAGGTTCCTGATAATTTCATTAAGGATCCGCTCCACCTCGTCATCTTCTCTTAGATTAAGCAGGTCGTTGAAAACGATATACTTTTTATTGATCATCAATTCAAAAGAATCGGTCCTCCTTTTTTGCATTTCATTTCTGGTAAGTTCATGCAATAAGGAAATTTTTTCCTCTATTAAACTTACCGCCTCCTGGTAAGGAACAAGATACTCGGCATCATGGGTTATTGTGAACGTGCGAACACTACTTTCTGCACTTGCAAGGTCGGTCATCACCTCGTTCAAATAAATGAGTTTTTTCTTATGCCTGGCTTCTTCACTCAGCGCAAATGAAAGGTCTGCCACACTTTGATAAGCGAGACCCGCAATGGTGATAAAAGCCAGCACTGCAACTGCAAGGCCCGCAAGGACTTTCACCTTGAAGGTCTTCCTTTCTTCTCCAGGTTGAATTGTCATTCGATCAGAGTTCAGAACAGTAAATTACTTCATTCTGTGTAATCTCGCATTTATTGCGGGCACCATTATTAAGAATTAATCGTTCTTCTCTTTGAAAAATTATCCTATCTTCTTAAAGTTATGAGCGATAAGCAAAGAATGATTATGAGCCTTCGCTTGCCGGTGGTTTTTGTTACCTTACTATGGCTTATAAAGGGCTTTGAGCTGATTACTCATGCTGATCTGAGCATTCTCGGAAATTATCCGCGGAAGGTTTACGGCATAATGGGTGTATTCTCCAGCCCATTAGTTCATGGGGAGTTTGGCCATCTCATGTCGAACTCGGTTCCGATCATCATCCTTGGCACGCTGGTGCTTTTCTTTTATCCCATAGCTGCTAAAAAAGTTATTCTTGGCGTTTACATTTTTTCAGGTATAGCAGTTTGGCTTCTCGCACGACCTGTCTATCACATAGGTGCGAGCGGTATTGTTTACGGATTAGCTTTTTTTCTTTTCTTCAGCGGAGTGTTCAGAAACGATATTAAATCACTTGCAATTAGTTTTTTTATCATCTTCATGTATGGCGGAATTGTGTGGGGGCTTGCACCCAATGTTGTTGGCGTTTCCTGGGAATCACATTTGTTTGGAGGTATTGTCGGGAGCCTGCTGGCATATCATTACCGTTATACTGATCTTCCTCCTAAAGTTGAAACGGTAGAAGCAGATCAACAGCAATCTGAAATAAACTATCGCTACATTTATATTCCAAAAGATGAAAAAGGTGAGCCAAAGCCAGAGCTTGATGAGGAGGGAACTGATAACAACTACTGATGGCTCGCACACAATTTTTATCCCGGAATTAAACGAGCATTTCCATTCAATTCACGGTGCTGTCACGGAGTCCAGGCACATTTTTATTAAAAACGGCCTGGAATTCAAAGCAAAATCAAACCAACCGTTAAACATTCTTGAGGTTGGAATGGGTACCGGACTTAATGTCCTGCTTACATTCAATCATAGTAAAGCTGTGCCTGTACGCTATACTGCAATCGAGCCTTTTCCTCTGAACGAGATGCTTGCCGCTCAACTCAACTTCAGCCAATTTTCTGGTTCAATGGGGATCATGAAATGGATTCATGCTTCTGAATGGAACAAAGAAATTTTATTCTCTGACTCTTTTAATTTCAAAAAAATAAAAACCGGGATTCAGGATTTTGAATCTGCAGAAAAATTTGATCTGGTTTATTTTGATGCCTTTGCACCTGAAGTGCAGCCTGAAATGTGGACCCGAAGTGTTTTTGAAAAAATATTTCGGTTATTGTGCATAGAAGGAACTTTGGTTACCTATTGTGCCAAAGGAAGTATAAAACGGACACTTAGAAGCATTGGGTTTAAATTAGAATCACTTCCGGGTGCGCCTGGCAAAAGGGAAATGACAAGAGCGATCAAAACCG
>CAYOYI010000109.1:0-10756 GCA_964408105.1 uncultured Chitinophagaceae bacterium
TATTTTCATTGCCAAATACACTTCCTTAGGAGAATACGGTTGGGCGGTGAATTTTCGAAGCATTGGCAAGAGCGATACCACCTATTGTTTGGTGGTTGACGCCAATAAAAACGTATTCATTACCGGTGAATTCGGAAGTAAAACGGATTTCGACCCCAGCCCGGACTCATCTTTTTTACTGGGATTGAGTGATGGATTTTTAGCAAAGTATAATCCATGCAGGGGCTTGAATGTCAGTTTAGGAAATGATACAGCTATTAATGAAACAGAATCATTGTTACTTACTCCTGGAGCAGGTTTTGCAACCTATCTCTGGCAGGATCAAAGCACCAGTTCAAATTATCTGGTTTCAGGTGCATTGCTTGGTGCAGGAGTACATAACTTTTCAGTTACTGTCACCGATGCCTTAGGTTGCACCGGCAGTGCCTCCATAACATTACATATTGCTGCGGTAAGCGGATTTGATAGCCCAACAGAGTCTGATTTTTTCTTCAATCCCAATCCAGCGGATGAAGAACTATTACTTCAGTTGTCTGAAAGTTTTAAGAGTGCGTCATTGACAATAACGGACATAACAGGGAAAACATTAGTAAACCAAAGTGTTGAACCGGGTAATCGGCAAATCCGGGTAAGTCTTAAGGGAATTGAATCGGGAACTTATTACTTAAGATTTCTGCAAGACTATGAAGTACGCGTATCAGAGCTGGTAATCATTCACTAAGCAGAGAACGAACTCCCGCATCCGCAGGTTTTCGTGGCGTTGGGGTTGTTGAAGATAAAGCCCCGCGCTTCTAAGCCGTCTTTATAATCTATCTCAATTCCGGCAAGATAAATTTCGTGAGCCTTGTTCATGAAGATTTTCAAGCCGCTCACCATATACTCCTCGTCAAGGTTCTCTTTTTTGTCGAATCCAAGCACGTAAGAAAATCCGGAGCAACCGCCTCCTTTCACTCCAACCCTTAATCCCTGCTCGGCAGGAACGTTCTTCTCAGTGTATAACTTCTTTAATTCCGTTAGTGCACTATTGGTTAGCGATACCGGGCTTGATTTTGTTGCTGTATTTTCCATCGAAAAAAAACTTTAATAATCGCACAACAAAATTAGCACAATGATAGTTTCGTTTTACATTTGCCTTTCGAAGCGAGTCCTTTCTTATGACTGAAAGCATCCTGGAAATTTTTAAGTATGTTCTCCCCTCTCTGGTGGTTTTTCTTACCGCGTTTTATGTGATAAGAACGTTCTTCAATAATGAGATACGGAAGCTTGAGCAGCATCTTAAAACTGAAACGAAGAAAGATACGCTTCCACTCAGACTTCAGGCCTACGAAAGATTATCTGTATTTCTTGAAAGAATCAGCCCCGCCAACCTGGTTCTGCGCGTTTTACAACCGGGAATGACAGCACAAGTTCTGCAACAGGTCTTGCTTCAGAACATCAGGATGGAATATGAACACAACGTATCACAACAGATATATGTGTCAACAGCCATCTGGCGATCAATAAGTCTTGTGAAAGATCAGCTCATAAGAGACATCAACTTACTCAGCGCCTCCATGAAACCGGACGCTTCTGCAAAAGAATTGAGCAAAAAGATCCTCGAACATTATTTAGAATCAGAGGAAGTGCTGCCAACGCAGCAAGCGCAAGATATGATCAAACAAGAAGTGAAACGGTTGTTCTAATTATCTCCCTCAATGCGCTGGCCGTTATTAATTCTCACCCTCTCCGGCTTTCTTTTTTCATGCACAACAAAGCTTTATCCGCTAAAGGCAGATACATCATACTATAATATAAGTGCAGCAACAAATCCTGACTCGCTGGTTTTGCAATACATCCAACCCTACCACGACAGTATTGAGAAAGACATGAATGAAATAGTAGCAACCTCCGCTATGGTTATGGAAAAAGGAAAGCCGGAATCGCTGATGGGAAATTTTATTGCCGACCTGCTGCTTGAGATGGGAAAACAATTCAACAATGACTCAGCAGATTTATGCATAGTCAATTATGGGGGGCTACGTATTCCATCGCTTCCGGCCGGGCAAATCACTACCGGAAAAATTTTCGAGCTGATGCCTTTCGACAATTTTTTGGTGATCATGCAACTTAAGGGATCGGTAGTTCAGCAGGTATTCAATTTGATTGCTGCGGATGGCGGATGGCCAATTGCCGGAGCAAGATTTGTAATCAAGGATGGAACTGCAACACAAGTTTTGATTAATAGCCAACAATTGGAGAATGAACGAATTTATAACGTTGTGATCTCAGATTATCTCGCTGATGGCGGAGATAATTTGCTCTTTTTGCGTGACGAGAATCGAAAAAATTTAGGTATCTTCCTGAGAGAAATAATTTTAGAATACCTTCGTAATCAAACCGAGCAGGGAAAAATGATTTCTTCATCTCTCGATAAAAGAATTGTCCAATGAAACGAAGGGAATTTGTAAGCAAAACGCTTTTATCATCAGCTTTACTGACTGCCGGAAATTTTCCTCTTAGAGCTTTTGATGCAGAGGGACTGATCAAACTCACAATCCTTCACACCAATGACACGCACAGCCGAGTGGAGCCATTCCCCGCTGACTCCAAATTCCCGAATATGGGTGGCGTTGCGTCACGTTCTTCACTGGTAAAAAAGATCAGGCAGGAAGAAAAAAATGTGCTGCTTTTTGACTGCGGAGATATTTTTCAGGGAACTCCTTATTTTAATTATTTTCGCGGGCTCGTTGAAATGGAGTTGATGAGCATGGTAGGCTATGATGCGGCAACGATAGGCAATCACGATTTTGATGCAGGGCTTGACGGATTGGCCAAGCAAATGCCGCTCGCAAATTTTCCTATGCTCTCAGCTAATTATGATTTCCGCGACACGGTGATGGAAGGGAAAACAAAACCATTTCAGATTTTTGAAAGGAACGGGATTAAAGTTGGTGTCTTTGGCGTGGGGATAGAACTCGAAGGACTGGTGCCACAGAAGTTGTATGGAGAAACTAGGTATTCCGAACCTATCAAACGAGCAAATGAAATCGCAAAAATGCTGAAGAAAGAACACGGATGTGATTTTGTTGTATGCTTGTCGCACTTAGGCTACAAGTATGATACACCAAAAGTTTCAGACGTAGTGCTTGCGAAAAACAGCGAGAACATAGACTTGATTTTGGGAGGCCACACTCATACTTTTTTTCAGGAACCGGTTGTGATGAAAAACAAAAAAAGACAGCCGGTGATGATCAACCAGGTGGGTTGGGCAGGTATTGTTCTGGGCAGGATTGATGTTGTTTTTGACCATTCGAAAAAGAGAAAAAACTTTTTTTCGGCCACTGTAAAAGTTTTTTAAAAAACAATAGCCGTTCTGCTTTTATTTTAGTTTTATTTTCACCAACTTCGTCATCCTCTCTGGCGAATTTGTTTAACTATTTAATTGCGATTGCCCGATGGCAAAGACTCAAGAAGATGTAGCGAAAAAAAATCACGAAGAAGTTTGGAAGAACTGCCTGAAGATCATTAAGGACAATGTTAATCTGCAAAGCTTCAAAACATGGTTTGAACCCATTAAGCCCGTGAAGCTCGACAGCAATGTGCTGACCATTCAAGTGCCAAGTCAATTCTTTTATGAATGGCTCGAAGAGCATTATATAACTCTGCTTCGCAAGACCATTAAGCGCGAGCTTGGCAATGATGCTCGCCTTGAATACCGGATCGTTGTAGATAATAGTTCCGGCAATTCGCCCTACACCGTTAACTATCCGAACTACAACACCGGAGAAAATAAAAATCCAGAAATGCTGGCCCCTTTGTCCATGGGCAACACTATTAAGAATCCGTTCATCATTCCCGGATTGAAAAAAGTAAATGTTGAATCACAACTTAGTCCAAGACTCAATTTTGATTCGTTTGTTGAAGGTGATTGCAACCGTCTTGCACGTTCCGCAGGTTTTGCTGTTGCCTCTAAACCACCGGGTTCAACTGCTTTCAATCCATTGGTGCTTTATGGCGGAGTAGGCTTGGGGAAAACACATCTGGCTCATGCTGTTGGAAATCAGTTCAAGCAAAATTTTCCGAACAAGACTGTTCTATATGTTTCGTCAGAAAAATTCACCAACCAGTTCATTGACGCGCTGAAGAATAATGCCATCAATGACTTTATTCACTTCTACCAGCTCATTGACATGCTGTTAGTAGATGACATTCAATTCTTCGCCAACAAAGACAAAACTCAGGACATCTTCTTCCACATCTTCAATCATCTGCATCAAAACAGCAAGCAATTGGTGCTCACCTCTGACCGCGCTCCTAAAGATCTGGAAGGAATGGAAGAGCGCTTATTGTCAAGGTTCAAATGGGGGCTGGCTGCTGATTTACAGACACCTGACTTTGAAACTCGTATCGCAATCCTTGAAAAGAAAATGTACAGCGATGGCATTGAACTACCCCGTGAAGTGGTTGAGTTTGTAGCCTATAATATAAACACAAACATCAGAGAATTGGAAGGAGCATTGACATCATTACTTGCACAGGCTTCTCTCAATAAAAAAGAAATTGACCTCGACCTTGCAAAGAAGATCATCAAGAATTTCGTGAAGAGTGTTTCGAGAGAGGTTTCTATCGATTACATTCAGAAAACAGTTTGCGAACATTTTGGTGTTCCGGTTGAGAAACTGAAGGAGAAGACAAGAAAGAGACAAATCGTTCAGGCAAGGCAATTATCCATGTTCCTTGCAAAGAACTACACTAAAAATTCCCTGAAAGTTATCGGCAAGCATTTTGGCGGTCGTGACCACAGCACCGTGATCCATTCCTGTCAGGCCATTCAAAACCTGCTGGATACAGATACAAAATTTAAAGAGAGCGTGGTTGACGTGCAGAAGAAGATTCAGATGAGCATCGGCTGATAATATCTCTGGCTTCCTTAATAAATTATTCCGTTCCACGCCATACGGAGATTCTCCTCCAGTAATTATCCTGTTGGCAATTTTTGATTTTTAATGGAAAGAACTCCATTAATTTCACTCAAGAAAATTGCTCATCATGAAGTCTAAGTTTCCAGTCATTCTGATCAAATTCTTCCTGCTTTTTCAAATATCATCTTACTCCCAATCATGGTCACAACTCGGCTCTGACATTGACGGGGAAGCCGGGGGCGACCGCTCCGGTTGTGCGGTGAGCCTGAGCGGTGATGGAAGGGTACTGACGATTGGGGCATACGCAAATGAGGATAACGGTTTTGAAGCCGGACAGGTCAGAGTGTATTCATGGAATGGCTCGGCATGGGTGCAAAAAGGAGGAGATATTGACGGAGAAGCGGCAGGGGATCAATTTGGATATTCCGTTAACCTGAGTGATGACGGGAATATTTTTGCTGCCGGTGGAATCAGAAATGATGGAAGCGCATCTAACGCTGGGCATGTTCGGGTTTACGAATGGAATGGTTCTGCATGGGCACAAAAAGGCGCTGATCTAAATGGTGAAGCCACAGGAGACAACTTCGGATATTCGGTAAGCCTCAGCGGTGATGGAACCACGCTTGCTGTTGGCGCGCCTCTCAACGCGGGAGGTGGAACAGGAGCGGGGCATGTGAGGATATTTAAATGGAACGGTTCATCATGGCAGCAATCGGGCAGCGATTTAAACGGGGAAGCAGCCGGAGATAACTTCGGGACTTCTGTGAGCTTGAATTCTGATGGCAGCAACCTCGCTGTTGGCGCACCTTACAATGCCGCTGGCGGTTTCAGCGCTGGTCACGTCAGGGTATATTCTTTTAACGGTTCCTCATGGACTCAGATAGGAGCTGATATTGACGGAGATGCAACCTTCCAGACGTTTGGAAAAAGTGTTAGCCTCATTGATGGAAACACGCTTGCTGTTGGCGCCCCGGAAATAAACGGCACTGTTTCTAACAACGGACGTGTGCGCATTTATTCTTTTGTCAGCTCCTCATGGTCACAGAAAGGCAGCGACCTTCTTGGCGAGTCGGCAAATGACCGGTTTGGGGTTTCAGTGAGCATGAGTGATGATGGCAATACGCTTGCGGTAGGAGCCAGCCGCAATAGCGGTAACGGAACATGGTCTGGTCATGTGCGGTTATTTGATTGCGATGGTTCCGGATGTATTCAGCACGGAGGTGATCTTAACGGTGAAGCTGCCAATGATGAATCGGGAAAATCCGTGAGCCTGAGCGGCAACGGCAGTGTGTTGGCGGTGGGTGCCGAGTTGAATGACGGAACAGCAATAGGAGCGGGGCATGTGAGATTGTATTCAGACGGGACCGTAGGAATTGCTCAAAATAATTTTGGACATGAGTTGACGATTTTTCCAAACCCAACACAGGGCGAAGTGGTCGTTCATTTTAAAAAAGTTTACAGCGATGTAACGCTCACCATCAGAAACCTGAGCGGGAAGGTGATTGCTAAAAATTATTTCCCGCAGACAGACGTGATAAAAAATACGATTTACGGTCCAGGCGGACTTTACCTGCTGGAAATAACTGCGGGCAGCAAATCCGCAGTTCTGAGTGTCATTAAGGAGTGACCGCAGGATTTTTTAGCGGACAATCACCACTGGTTTTCGGGTGTCAGAATCGTTCACACTTAAAACACAGAAATAAATACCGGGCGTCATTTTTTCCGCGGAAGTTTTCAAAGTATAAATTCCGGGTGTTCGCTTCTCTTCAAATAAAATGACGCTTTCTTGCCCGATGATGTCGTAAAGCCTTAATGAAACGAGTGCTGCCTCCTTTAATTCATAGCTGATGGTAATTTCTGAGGAAGAAGGATTGGGAAAAATCCGCATATCCGAATGCTTTGAATCAGCCTCGGCAATTCTGCTGGAGAAATCCTGTGCGATCAAAACATTATAGGAAGCGTTGCTGTCAATATCCGAAACCCTGTCTTTATTGAAAATAAACCAGGAAGTTCCTTTCATGCCAACCCCAATGGGCACAGGGTCATAGGTCAATCCGCTGAATACCCCGCGCGGACTAAGATTAGGAGTAACGAAAATCACTGCATCGGTATTGTTGTTGAGGTAAGGATGGTCGAGGTAAGTCAAGTAGGGTGTGACTACTGATGGCGTGGAAGAAGTGTGAATGAAAGCATGAGCGTTTTCTGAATCAACAACGAAAACATTATAAACTGCCCCCTCCGGAAATGGCGCGCCATCCGTGTTGACGATATTCCACCTGTTAAAAGTTGGATTGTAGTAAACCGCGGTCGGATGATTGTTGTAAACACCGCCCGAGGCGCCCCAATTATGCGTGATAAAAAGCAATGCGTTTGGTTTGTTATTCGTTGCGGCATGCTCGATGAAAGAGGCGTCATTATTGACATTCAAAGGTGTCGCGATATGTTTAACTGTGGTTCCGTTCGCATCCGGAATGAGTACGTTGAAGCTTGTAAATAACGGAATGCTGTCAGCCAGGCTCTCATTGAAAACAGCCCATTCAGAGCCATTATACCAAATCCCCGCATTGAAATTTTCGTCCACACCGGCAACAAGCGATAACGATGTGATGATGGCAAAGGCGCTGTCATCGCCATTCAGCAAAGGATGATTTAATATCGTTTGATTTTCAAACTGGTTGGTATCCCGGCATTGATGCCGGAAATATTCTCCGAAATAGCCGGTCTGTGTAAAAGCATTGCTGTACACTGCCAGCAATGAGCATATAAGTAAAATCATCTTTGCTTTCATGTGATTGGTTTTATGATAATTTTTTTGAGTTGAAATATTTTCGTAGTGCTTTCACATTTCTAAATATCTGGGCTAATCTCTTTCCCAACATTCGCATATGGTTGAAAATTTACCATACGGCAGTCAGTCTTGTTGTCAGCACGATTTCATCAAAAGGCACATCGGTCACGAAATAGTTCTGATAATGGTTGTAGCGGCAGTTGACTGAAATCGTCAGGTGCTTCAGGAAAAAATAAGACAGATCGAGCTGTGTTCCCCATCGAAAATCCTTACTAAGATTTTTCACATAATCAAAATTCACCCCTGCATTGAAATTTTTGAATGGCGTTGAAATGATACCTCCTCCAGCCTGCACCTGGCGGTTAAGTTGAATTTGGTTCTTCATTTGGTTGTAGCCGAAATTCACGAGCAGCGTTAGCGGGATTCTGAAGGTAATGCTTTGTGTCACCATCGTGTTGTGTAAAGTGTAGTCCGACAAGCTGATGGAATCCGCTTCACTCATAATAAACTGATAATTCCCGGAGGTTCGCAAATTGGTCTTCGCAATTTTATAACTGTAGCCGATAGATGAAGCCAGCGTGTGCATCATTTGCCCGCCAAAATCGCTGTTGCGTAAATGCCCTGTGTAATCCATTTTTAATGAAGGCAGTTTCCGCTTGTTATAAGAGAATCCACCGCCAAACACATGCATCACCGTAGTGGCGCGTTTTGTTTCGATGAGGTTGTCAATTTCATAGCGGTACTTGGCGTTCACCTTTAATTTATTTTTTGCAAAAGCCTGTTCCACCCTTCCTCCGTAACGAAGAAGGTCATTCCGCAAATAGGGCACCCCAAAACTGTAGTAACCCGGACCGAGATATTCGGTATATGCTGTAATTACGTTACCCCTGAACAAGTTAAGGCTCACCTGCGCGGTGTAGGCATAATCGTACGAGGTTGAAAGATTGGGCTTCAGAAAGTTCGGTATTTTTTCATACCAGCTATTATCTGACTCAATAAGTTCATCGTTTCTGTTACGGTTGAACCCGCTGCCAGCAACCTCTCCGTAAAGCTTTATTCTTCCTTTCCAAAAACTGAGCTGAAGCTGCACGCTTGCCACGTCATTCGATTGCGGGCGAACTATGGAATCAATGGATGAGGGAAGCGAATTTGTATTATCAAACAGGTGGATGTAGTTGATCATGAAGAATGACCGGTGTAATTTGCCCAACCCGATCCTCCCGCCTACCATCCATCGCTGGTAATTTGATTTGAAAACTTCCGTAAGATTGTTTGTGCCTAAATCCATGTTGCCACCGGTAACGTTCAGGAAAAAAATCCCCGGATTGATTTCTATTGCCCCGCCTAAAACCTGTATGCCGCTTAATGTGTAGGGAGTGTATTGCGGGTAAACGGAGCCGATAGCTAACTGGCGAACACCGAAAAATAATTTATTCATCCCGGTGAACATGCCCTGCTCAATGAGGTTTTGCTTCAGCGTGGTGGGGTCGCTGAGCGAACTGAGGCTTCCGAGACTGCCTGAAGCATTACTCAGCGCATTCTGAGGCTGCTCAAGCTCAGCTTTCTGCTGCGAAAGCTGTTTGTATTGTTCAGCCGTTGCCTGCAATGTTTTAAGCTGTGAGTTCAGCTCGTCATATTTTTTCTTTTTCTCCAGCGCTGAATTCAGCTTCTGCCGGCTGCTGGATTTCTGCAAAACAGAATCCTTGCGCTCTTCCAGCCGGTGAAGCCGCGCATCAAGGCTGTCCGATAATTCCTGTTTTTGAACTTCTTCAAGCGAATCTTTTGGAATGTATCCGCTCAATTCATTCTTGGCTTGCAGATATTTATCCCGCTGATTTTTGTAATCAATTTTTTCCAGTGAATTATCCACCTCCTTACTGAGCGATTCAAGTTCTTTGTCGAGGTTGGAATAGTCTATACTTTTCAATTGCGACTCAATACCGGAAATAGAAGAACTGTTGTCACTATAGTTTTTCAGCTTCTCGGTAATCTCGGGCAACTCTGAAAGTTTGGCGCTTTGTTCCCTGAGTGAAGCAACGTTGAGATTGGTTTTTTCGGTAATTTTTTTTTCAAGCATGGCAATCAGGTTCTCCTTGAATTTATCTTCATCAAATTCAAATGAAACCACAAACTGATTGGGTCGCGCTGCTGATTGCTCGGTCGTGTAATAGAAATTCAGGCGCAGCGGAACGTTGTAAAAACTGATGCCGGGCTGGGCGTACATGCGGAATAGATGCGGTGGGATTACCTGCCCTGTGCCCTGGCGGTTACTATAGATGTGCTCCATGCTGGCATTGCCATAAAACTTGATGCCCTTGAGCGCGAGTTTTGATTTTTCCGCAAGATTATCTGTGGCGGTTTGTGTCAGCGTGATGCAGTCTTCCCCGAAATCCTCAGCGTCACGCGCAGCTTTCACCGTGGTGCAAAACTCATAGCGCCCCGCTGGGAGCGTACCATACCGCTCAAGATGTTGTTTCACTTCATCATCAAGAAATTTTACAGAGGTGGTGCGAACCTTGTTGGCATCAAGCTGGTTCATGCCAGTATTGAGCAGCAGCTTGTCGCTTTTACATTCCACCAGCGCTTTCCCTGTTTCGTTTGATATTGTACCGTATAATTCAACACGCTCGTTGCTGCCCGTGGTTTGCACCCGAACATTCCAGCAGATGGAGGCATCGAGGTTTTTGATGGCGATGGGGGAATACGTGACCTGGGCCGATACTACGAGAGTACAAATGGTAATAACGATTGTAAAATGTAATCTCATTCGCATTATTGATCGCAAGGTCCGCCCAAACAAATTCCTCTTCTTTGTTGTTGGTATGACGTCATTTCACGGTTTAACTCCTCCTCGTTCATTTGATAAATACTTCTGAAAATGTTCCGGGCCATTATCTCGAGTAAGTTGCCTTGCGATAACATTTCACCTGCAAACCCCAGATCAACACCGGGAACCATAGAAACAATTCCCGCCAGACCTGATAAAACCTGATCCATTGCCCGCACACTTGCAGCAAACTGCCTGTCGGGTGTTATGTCTCCGCTGCTTTCCGCTCTTGCTAATGCA
>CAYOYI010000110.1:0-10738 GCA_964408105.1 uncultured Chitinophagaceae bacterium
GGTGATTTCGCGGTTGTACGCGACAAATGGCGGACCCTCGCGGTTGATTATTATGTCGAGAAAGAATACGAGCCTCATGCCAGATCTATCTTCGGAAACACTCCTGAAATGATGGATTTCTACTCAGCGCTTTTTAATTACGGCTATCCGTGGCAGAAATATGCACAGGTTGCGGTGAGAGACTATGTTTCAGGTGCAATGGAAAATACCACTGCATCGGTTTTCTTCGAAGATGTGCAAATGACAAAGCGCGAGCTTATTGACAGAAACTATGAAGACATTATTGCGCATGAATTGATCCATCAATGGTTTGGCGATCTTGTTACGTGTGAATCCTGGTCCAATCTCACGCTGAATGAAGGCTTTGCAACTCTTTGTGAATATTTATTGGCGGAATATAAATAAGGAATTGATGAGGCCGAAAAGAAGCGTAATGACATGCTCAGAGGTTATATCTATGAGTCATAAGAGGCAAAGCTGCCGCTGATAAGATTCTATTATGATGATAGGGAAGATATGTTCGATGCACACTCGTATAGCAAAGGTGGGCTTGTGCTTTACATGCTTCGCGAATACCTGGGAAAAGAAATTTTTTATAAAGGACTAAATACCTACTTAACGGATAATGCTTACGGTGCTGTTGAAGTGCATCATCTCCGGCTGGCCATGGAAAAAGCAAGCGGTGAGGATTTGAACTGGTTTTTTAATCAATGGTTTCTTTCGCCCGGGCATCCGGTGCTGGAAGTAGAGTATGCTTATAACGAGGTCAGCCTGTCAGCCTCGGTATCTATAAAGCAGGTTCAAACGGGTGAAGATGTTCCAGCGGTTTTTAGATTGCCCATAAAAATTGACCTTTATACTCAGGGAGGCAAAATGCAAGAATCTGTTTGGCTGACTGAGGCTGAGCAGAAATTTTATTTCAAGACTGATGCAAAGCCTTATTTGATAAATATTGACCCTGGTAAAACCCTGCTTTGTGAAATTATTGATGACAAGGGAGCAGAGGCATATGCCTACCAATATCGCAATGCAGGAAACTACATGGACAAATTAGAAGCGCTGCAGAAACTGGAAAAATCAAAAGATAAAGACATCTCAAAGGAAATTATGCTTGCTTCGCTGAATGATCCATTTTATGATCTGAGGAGATTTGCCGTTCAGAACATTGAATTGAAAGATGAAGTAAAATCTTCATTGGCTGAGCTGGCGCAAAGTGATAAGAAATCACTTGTGAGGGCTGATGCCATAACGAGGCTTGCTGAAACTGAAGACAAAAACTTTTTGGACTTGTATAAAAAATCTCTCATAGACAGTTCACTTGCCGTGGTGGCGGAAGCGCTTCAGGCCATTTCTGCGATTGATGATAGCATAGCGCTTTCACTGGCCTTGCCGTTTGAGGAATTCAATAACTACAGCGTGGTTTCTGCGGTAAGCCTCATTTACGCAACCACCGGAGATGACGACAAGCAGCAATATTTCGAGGATAAAGTTTATGAAACGACCAGCTACGCCCGTTATGAAGTGGTTTCCAACTATGGAGTATTTCTGAAGGGTAAGAGTGATGCGATGCTACAAACGGCAATCACAACCCTGAAAGACATTGCCATAAACTCAGCGCAGTGGTGGGACAGGATGGGAGCAGCTACAACGCTTTTTGATTTAAAAGAAACAAAAAAAGCTCCGGGCGAAATGTCAGACCTGCTTACCAAAACAATTGATGAAGTAATCGCTGCGGAAAAAAACAAAAGGTTGAAGCTGAGGTACGAGATGCTGAATCCGAATAAGCCGTAAAACTTATTTGCAGTTCGCACGAATCCTCTTAGCAATCTGCTTCCCCGTAAATCCCTCATACTCCAGCACTTCATTAAGCCTTCCGGGTTTGTACCATTTTTCTTCCAATGCAATAGGATAAACGTTCGCGGTCGTTTTGTTTTTCAGAAAAACTTCAGCAAGAATTGAGTAGAGCCCTCCCGTTAAGAAATGATCTTCGACAGTTACTAACCAGCGGCTTTGTTTTGCAACTTTCAGGATGAGTGATTCATCCACCGGTTTTAGTGAGCGCATATTCACCAAGCCCGCTGAAAGCCCTTCTTCTTCAAGCTGTTTTTTTGCGATCAAAACCTGCTCTAACAGCATTCCATAAACTAGGATGGTCACATCCTTTCCTTCCGCGATCACCTCGGCTTTGCCGATCTCGAAATTTTTATCATGCTCATACACAGCCGGCCGCGTGGTGACTCGAACATAAGAAGGCTCAGTTGATGCCCAGACTTTCGGCAGCATCAACAGCATCTCCTGTTCATCAGCCGGACAGAAAACCTGCATTCCCGGAATACCGCGCATGATGGAAATATCTTCGATCGCCTGGTGGGTCGGGCCGTTGCCGTCTGACAAAAATCCGGGAACAAACGAGCTGAGCTTCACAGGAAGTTTTGCGATGCCAACATCAGTCCTGATAAATTCAAAAGCGCGCATGGTTAAAAAAGATGCAAGTGCATGAACGATTGGAATTCTCCCTCTTAACGCCAATCCTGCCGCAGCGCCTATCATACATTGTTCAGTGATCCCTGTATCAATAAAGCGCTCGTTCAACACGGAAGGGAGATTGCGAATGAGTGCACGGTTTTCAGCCGTCATCACGATATAGCGGTCGTCAGCCAGTGCGGTTTCCTTAATAAGCGTTTCGTAGTTCATCTTACGGTGAGCGTTTCAGATTTCAAAGCTGCTTTAGATTCTCCGTGGAGTTCTTTAATCAATGCCTCAACTTCATCATGTGTGAAGTTGCAGAACCATCTGTCCGCGCGTTTTTCAATACTTGGAACACCTTTACCCCGAACTGTATCTGCTATGATCACGCTGGGTTTGGTTTCACTAAAAGGTAAAGCAGTAAATGCACTTTCCAACTGGTCAAAATCATGCCCGTTGATTCTTTTTACTTCCCAACCAAAGGCTTTGAATTTATCTTCAAGCGGTTCGAGCGGAACCAATTCTTCCGTTCTGATATTTGCCTGGAACTCATTTCGGTCAACCACGAAAGTCAAGTTGTTCAATTTTCGTGCTGCCGCAACCATTACCGCTTCCCAAACGGAACCTTCATCCAGTTCGCCATCACCAGTAATAACAATTACGCGATTGTCACTTTTTCTCAGCTTGCAATCAATCGCTACGCCAAGCGCGACTGACGGGAGATGTCCCAATGAGCCGGAATGGAATTCTATTCCGGGAATTTTTACGTTAGGATGCCAATAAATCGAATCATTCGGGTTCAGATGATTTTTCAAACGGTCTTTTTCGATGATTCCCAGTTCCGCAAATGTTCCATAGAGTGCAGGCACATCATGGCCTTTTGAAAGGAACAAGTAATCGCGATTAGGGTCTTTGAGGTTTTTGCTATTGAGGTTCAAGAAATCGGAATAGAGATAAACTATCAGGTCTGCGCAGGAAAGTGACGCCCCGGTGAAGCATCCGCCATCCGTTGATAAACGGAGGATATGTTCTCTGACTTTCAGCGCATGTGATTCTAAGGCCTCTTTGGTGTGTTTTTTCATTTTGAATAAATGCGCGCCAAAGTTATACTTATCACTTTACAATTAAACAAGATTCCGAAAATCAACTTTCTTAGATTTGCCTGACACCTTGTTCCATTGTGATAACGATTTACACGCCTCAGATCACTAACCGCATACGTTATACTTTCGACCTTTTCTTCAAGGAGCTATTAGGTATCAATTTTGAGCTGACCAGTAACATTCAGCAGTTTCAATCCTCGCAACAACCCAAATTGAGCTACGGCCAGAATCCTGTCGGGGATGAATTGTTTTTCAGCGCGACATACTTATTGTTTGAAAAAGGAATTAAGTCGCAGGATATAAAGGTGGAAACTGTTGACGGAGAAAAGATTTTTTTTAAATCGGAAGGCAAGGAAAATTCAGGTGCGCTTTTCTTCGATCCGTTTGCCGCAGGTTTTTTTATCGTTTCGAGATACGAAGAGTATTTGCCTCATGTAAAAGATCAGTTTTACCGTTTCCCGGCAAAGGAAAGCATGGCATTCAGAAATGATTTTCTGGGTATCCCGGTCGTGAATCGTTATGCTGAAATGGTTAAGAAGAAATTGCTTGAGCGCTACCATGATCTTGAGCTTCCCAAGAGGAAATTTGAATTCGTTCCCACGTATGATGTTGACAGCGCATACGCCTATCTGAATAAAGGCCTGGTTCGGAACTTTGGAGGATTGATGAAATCATTGCTGGAATTTGATCTGGTTTCTTTTAGGGATAGATTAATGGTTTTGTCGAGGGCAAAAAAAGATCCGTTCGACACCTACGACTGGCTCAACGAGTTTCACGAGAAATATGATTTGAAACCGATTTACTTTTTCCTAGTCGGTGATTACGATGAATATGACAAGAACATTTCCATCAACATCTCAGAGTTTCAGGAGCTGATAACTTCTGTTTCTGACCATGCGGATGTCGGGCTGCATCCATCTTTTGCTTCCAATAGCGATGTTTCGAAATTGAAAAAAGAGATTGACAGCCTTGCCCAGGTACTTAAGCGTGACATTACCAAAAGCCGTCAGCATTTTTTAAAATTGGAACTTCCGAAAACATACCAGCAATTATTTGAGTTGGACATTACGGATGATTATACGATGGGCTTTGCAACACAACCCGGCTTTCGCGCAGGCATTTGCACTCCGTTTTATTTTTATAATCTGCAAACTGAAAATAAAACGAACCTGCGGGTTCATCCTTTTGCTGTAATGGATGCTACACTTAATTATTATCACGGCCTCTCACCAAGGCAATTTCCCGATACGGTTTACCCGATCATTGATGAAATAAAGAAAGTGAACGGCACTTTTATTTCCCTTTGGCACAACAATTCTCTCTCCGAAGAAAAGGAATGGTCGGGGTGGAGAAAGGTGTATGAGGATATGATTCACTACGTTTTAGAAGGAGAAAGATGATTGAGTATTTGAAGCGAGATGAAATTGATGATGCCAAATGGGACGGTTGCATCCGGCAGGCCGTTAACAGTTTGCCATACGGATACACATGGTATCTCGATAGCGCAGCAGGAAATTGGGATGGCCTGGTGCTTGGCGATTATGAGATGGTGTTTCCACTGGTGTGGGGCAGACGCTTAGCCATTCATTATTTGTTTCAGCCGTTTTTCACGCAACAGTTGGGTGCTTTCACAACAAGGTTGTTCAATGTGGGAGAACTTAATGCTATCCTCAAGGCAATTCCTGCGCGGTTTAAATTCATCGAGATTAATCTGAATTATTTGAACGAAGTAGCAGGTGCTCAGTTTGAAATTGAAAAAAGGATCAACCTCTGTTTGGATCTGAGTGGTTCTTATGACGATCTTTTTAATGCTTACCACGACAACGCCAAGCGCAACGTAAATAAAGCCGAAAAGAAAAATCTGAACGTCAGGGAAATCGACAAGCCCGAGATCATAATAGAATTCTTCAAGACAAACACCGGAATAAAAATCCCCGAGCTTGGGGAATTTCACTATGAGCATCTTGAAAAAATAATTAATGAAGCAGTGAAGCGAAATGCCGGAATAATGTTTGGAGTTTTTGATGAACAACAGAATCTGCTTGCCGCAGGTTTTTTTCTGATCACGGAAAACAGGATCATCAATATACTTCCTTCGATTGATGAAGGCGGTAAAGAACTTGGTGCAGGATTTTGCTTGGTTAATGATGTAATTAAGAGGAATGCCGGTTCGGGTAAAACTTTTGATTTTGAAGGGTCAATGATTCCGGCCATTGCCAGGTTTTACAATAGCTTTGGCGCCTACGAGCAGCCTTATTGGCGCATAAAAAGAAACAATTTACCCTGGTATTTTAAATGGATAAAAGGATAAAAAATGGTGCATGATTTAGGAGCCGGCAACTCGCTGGTAAGTCAGTATGTTTCAGAATTACGGGATGTAAATATTCAGAACGACCGGATGCGTTTTCGCAGAAATCTCGAGCGCATCGGTGAAATATTCGCTTACGAGATCAGCAAAGAACTTGTGTGGAGCGAGAAGGAAGTAACAACTCCGCTTGGAATTGCAAAATGCCGTGTCCTTGCCGAGCAGCCCGTAGTTGCTACAATTCTCAGAGCAGGATTGGCCATGCACCAGGGGATGCTTAATTATTTTGACCATTGTGACAATGCGTTCATCGCTGCATACAGGAAACATAATCCAGACGGTTCCTTCTTTATCAATATGGAGTACGTCACTTCACCTCCGTTAGCAGGCCGGATAGTAATAATTTCTGATCCCATGCTTGCTACGGGCGCCTCGCTGGTTTTGACCTTGCAACAGTTGCTGAAAGACGGATTGCCGAAGCAAATTCACATTGCAACAGCCATAGCCTGCACCATTGGAATTGAGCATGTAAGAAAAAATCTTCCTGAAGTCAAAATATGGGCTGGTGCGATTGATGAGGAATTGACTGCAAAATCGTACATCGTACCGGGACTGGGAGATGCGGGTGATCTTGCATATGGGGAAAAAACACAGCAATAGCAATTGGGTGTGGCGGGTGGTGTTTTGAGGGTGGAGGAAAAGGCGCTTATTGCAAAGGGCGATTGCTTGTATCTTGACGAACTATTGTGTTTAATCCGGAATGTTTTTTCATCTCCTAACCTTCCCCCTCAACCCCAACAATTGCTTACTGCCGGCTTACAGAAAGAATTCCTTCCAGGGCTTTTAATTTTTCTATCAGATCTTCCAACTGAGCAGTGTCGTGAACAAAGAGTGTGATCAGCCCTTCAAATATGCCATCCTTGCTTTCAAAAGAGATGGAGCGCATATTTAGCTTCATTTCCCCTGAGATGATGTTGGTGATCTTGTTCATCACGCCAAGGTCATCAATGCCGCTCACTTTTAATTCTGTGAGAAATGCGATCTCGTGTTGCTTGTTCCAGCGTGTTTTGATGATGCGGTAACCATAGTTGCTCATCAATTGTGTTGCATTGGGACAATTTGTTTTGTGGATTTTTATGCCTTCATTGATGGTTATGAAACCAAACACATCATCACCCGGAATTGGATTGCAGCAGTTGGCGAATTTGTAGTCAATCTTGTTGAGGTTGTCTCCGAAAATCAGCAACTCGGCATTCTTTTGCAGCGCGCTTCTTACGGTATCCTCGAAAACTTCTTTCTTGTCATTTTTCTTTTCCGGTTCCTTGGGGATTAATAGCTTATCTCCATCGAATTGATCTTTTGAAAGTGTTTTTAAGTCAATTCGCTTGTTTGCCACATCAACATAAAAATCCTGAACAGAATCTGTTTTGTAATAGAGTGCAAGATCGTTCAGAAGATTTGAGGAAAGCTGAACTTTCAGAGCTTTCAATCTTCTTTCCAGGATCGAGCGCCCTTCCACCGCGATCATCCGCTTTTCTTCTTTTAGCGCAGATTTGATCTTTGCCTTTGCTTTTCCTGTTACGACATAGTTCAGCCAATCCTCTTTTGGCTTTTGCTTTTTTGAAGTAATGATTTCTACAGTATCGCCATTATTCAGCTTATGGCTTAAGGGAACAAGCTTATGATTTACCTTAGCGCCAATACATGTCATCCCGATGTCGGTATGTATATCAAAAGCAAAATCAAGGGCCGTGGAGCCACTGGCTAATCGTTTCAATTGTCCTTTGGGAGTGAAAACATATATCTCTTGCGAAAAAAGATTCAGTCTGAAGTCGTCAATAAAATCCAGCGCATTGGAGTCAGGATTCTTAATGATCTCCCGCATTTTGGTCAGCCAGTCATCTAAAGCGTTTTCTGACACCGCCCCCTCTTTGTACTTCCAGTGCGCAGCATAACCCTTCTCTGCAATCTCGTGCATCCGCTCGGTCCGGATTTGCACCTCAACCCACTTCCCGTCCTTTAGCACTGTTGTATGCAAAGCTTCATAACCATTTGCCTTTGGGTTGCTGATCCAGTCGCGCAACCTGCCCGGATTCGGCCGGTAAAAATCTGTGATGATCGAATACACCTTCCAGCATTCGGCTTTTTCTTTTTCCGGAGAAGTATCAATGATCACGCGAATCGCAAATAAATCGTACACCTGCTCGAACTCCACTCCCTTGGTTTGCATTTTGTTCCAGATAGAGTGAATTGATTTAGGCCGTCCGTAAATATGAAATTTCAGGCCTTCCTGCTTCAGCCTTTCTTCTATCGGCTTTATAAAGTCATTGATATAGCGGTTGCGCTCACGTTTGGTCTCGTTCAATTTTTTTGCGATACCGCGATACATGTCGGTATCCGTATACTTCATAGACAGGTCTTCGAGCTCCGATTTTATCTCGTAAAATCCAAGCCGATGCGCCAAAGGAGCGTAAAGGAATGAAGTTTCCGATGCCACTTTCAACTGTTTGTTGCGGGGCATGTGATCCAGTGTGCGCATGTTGTGCAGGCGGTCAGCGAGCTTAATTAAGATCACGCGCATATCATCGGTTAATGACAGCACCAGCTTCCGGAAGTTCTCTGCCTGCTGTGAGCTTTGAAGGTCAAATACTCCGGAAATTTTTGTCAGGCCATCAACTATTTTAGCAGTAGTCTCGCCAAATTCTTTTTTGATATCATCAAGCGTGATCTCAGTGTCTTCAACGGTATCGTGCAGCAATGCGCAGATAACGGAGGTTGGCCCCAGGCCCATTTCTTCTGCCACGATCTGCGCCACAGCAAGCGGATGCAGGATATAAGGTTCTCCTGATTTTCTGCGCATCTCCTTATGTGCGCTCAATGCAATCTCGAATGCCTTCCGGATCGTCTTTTTTTGTTCATCATTTTCCAAGCGTGGCTTTATCACGCGCAGAAGGTGACGGTAGCGCTTCAGGATTTCTTTGCGCTCAAGATCAAGATCGGGTATTACGGGATTTTGCACCATTTAATTGTGTAACCAGTAAATTTAATTACAAACAAAATACTTAACAATTTGAGCGGGAAATCAATTCCGTTTTTGGGTTTACGCGCGTTTACGGTTTGCATGTTTACGAGTTAGGCGTACGAACTTCGCTTCCTCAGTGGCTTGGTTTGGCAGCGAAGCGCGAATGAGCGCAGTGCTTATCTGTATTGCTCCCTTCATCATCGTTACAAGTTCCGGTTTGAAAACGAGTGCACCTCTCTGAAGCGCTACGCTTTCTGTCCCTCCTCAAGGAGGGAAGTTTTCATCGGCAAATCAACCCTTCTTCCCTTCTGAAATATTAATAACTTTGTGTCCCTTTTTTGCGGATGTGGCGGAATTGGCAGACGCGCCAGACTTAGGATCTGGTGGAGTAATCCTTGGGGGTTCGAGTCCCTTCATCCGCACCCTTGGTGGTTATTAGTTGATTAGTTATCCGTTAACCGGTCAACGAATTAACCAATTAACTGATTAAACAGATCAACAACGAACATGGCAACGATTACTAAAGAAACAATTGACGCTCAGAATGCAACCCTGAAGATAAAGGTAACCCCCCAGGACTATGAACCACTGTTGCAGGATTCATTGAAGAAACTTAGCAAGAAGGTTGATATCAAAGGATTTCGAAAAGGCTTTGTACCGGTTGGGCACATCAAAAAGCTTTATGGAAATGAGGTATTGGCAGAAGAACTGAATAATCTCATCAACAAGGAGATAAGCAAATACCTGACGGATAATAAGGTCGAAATACTAGGAAATCCACTGCCTCATCCTAATGGTGATAAGATTGATCTTGATGTGAGCGCCCAAAAGGAATATGAGTTTTCATACGATCTGGGTTTAAATCCCATGTTTGAGCTAACTGCTTTAAGCCCTGATACCAAGATCACGCGCTATGAGGTTATGATTGATGACAAAGCAGTGGACAAAGAAGTTAGTCATGTACAGAAACGCTACGGTGAAATGACCAATCCGGAAGACGGGGTTAAGGCTGATGATATTTTATTTGTGAAGTTCATTGAACTGGATGACAAGAATGAGGTGAAAGAGGGTGGGGTACAAAATGCAATGGCAGTTCCGCTTACAAAGTTTGAAGAAAAAGTAGCGGAGCAATGGATGGGTAAAAAGCCCGGTGAATTTCTTGATGTTGAATTGATGACTGCTTTAAAAGCGGATGAAGAGGAGATCATACATCATTACCTGAAACTTCACGATCACAGGCATCTCAACAAAACTTTCCGAATTCAGTTGGAGAAGATCAATCGCAGCATCCCGGCTGAAATCAATCAGGAACTGTTTGATAAGCTTTTTGGAAAGGGCAAGATCAAGTCAATGGAGGAATTCCGCGAGCGGTTGAAAAAGGAGTTGGAGGAGGCCTATAAGAAAGAATGTGATTATCTGCTCAATCGCGATATTGTGAGCGCGTTTATTGAAAAAACCAATATCCAGCTTCCTGATGAGTTCCTAAAGCGCTGGATTCAATCAAGCAGTGAGAAACCGGTAACTGAAGATCAGGTGGAGCACGATTATTCCGGCTTTGCTAAAAATCTGAAATGGACGCTAATTGCGAGCCGTATTAAGAAAGACAACAACCTTGAGGTTACGGGTGAGGATATGAAAGCACATACGCAGCAGGTCATCCGCAGTTATTATGGCATGGAAGATAATGAGGAGAACAACAAAATGCTTGGCAGTCTGGCTGATGAGATGCTCAAAAAGGAAGATCACGTAAGGCGCACGCACGAGGAACTCACAGATAAAAAAGTAATTGAGTTCATAAAAGGCAAGGTCACTTTTGTTGATAAGCAAATCACCGCAGAAGAA
>CAYOYI010000111.1:0-10732 GCA_964408105.1 uncultured Chitinophagaceae bacterium
TGGGAATAAAGAAATCGAGTGTTGACATTGATGCGGATGCATTCACGGGGTCTTTAAGATATTTTGCCGGGGTGATGTCAAGGCGAAAACCCAAATGCTTATATAGCCTCACATCTATCGCAGTCAGGATTGAAAATGCTCCAAGTAACGTGAAGGTGTATATTGAAAGGATAGGTGCTACAAAACGGCTGGTAAAAAGTGAGGCAGTAATAACCAGCAGAGGAAATACGAGTAGGTAAGCAGCAGCCGAAATATCCAGCTTAAACCCGAAGAGAAAGGATTTCAGCGTATCAATTAATGTCAGACCTAACCCTGCATCAACGTAGTTTATAACAATGAAAACGGCCCTGGATACTAAAAACACCAGAATCCAGAAAAGCCCATACGATAAAATAAAGAGCAACCGGATTCTCATAGAGAAGGCTATTCGATCTCAATTAGCTTCATCCCTTCACCCATCCTCGCTCCTCTGTCCGTCATTTGAAGCGAGCAGCATTCCACTTCACGATCATGCTCAAAGAAAAGGAGGTATTCGCCATCGCAAGCTTTCTTCAGAAAATCTTTCTTCTCCTGCATGGTAACCAACGGCCTGACATCATATCCCATAACATACGGAATAGGAATGTGTCCGGAAGATGGAATGAGGTCAGCCATGTAAGCTATCGTTGTGCCATTATAATTAATGAGCGGAATGATCATTGCTTCCGTGTGGCCATTTACCAGCATGAAATCAAATCCCGGAAACAAATCACTTCCCTTTTTCAAAAAGCGCAGTTGTCCGCTTTCTTCAATCGGCAAAATATTTTCCCGCAGGAATGATGCCTTCTCCCGGTCATTAGGGTGAGCAGCCCATTGCCAGTGCCTTTCATCAGACCAGTAGGTAGCTTTTTTGAAGGCTGGAACATATTTTTCCCCGTCCATTTTTATCGCACCGCCACAATGATCGAAGTGCAAGTGGGTGAGAACAACGTCCGTGATATCTTCAGAAGAAAAGCCATATTTCTTTAATGAACTTTCCAGCGTTGCGTCACCATGCGGCTCATAGTAGCTGAAGAACTTTTCATTTTGCTTATTTCCCATTCCACAATCAATCAAAACCAATTTATCTCCCTCCTCTATCAGCAAGCACCGCATCGCCCAGGTGCAAAGATTTTTCTCGTCAGCCGGATTTATTTTATTCCAGATCGTTTTCGGAACAACACCGAACATCGCCCCTCCATCAAGTTTGAAGAATCCTGTATCAATTGTGTAAAGACGCATGGTTTAATTGAAAATTTATAATTGATAATGGATAGTGGGTTTCCATTATCAACTTCGATTTCAATTTTTTGTTTTCAATTTCTTTTTCAGTGCGAGCATTCTCACGGCAGTCAGTGCGGCTTCAATTCCTTTATTTCCGTGTTTGCCGCCTGCACGATCCTTTGCCTGTTTAAGATTATTAGTGGTAAGCAGTCCGAATATGACAGGTTTTTTGATCCGGAGTGAAAGCTGGGTGAGTCCGTTCGCTACGGCATGGTTGATATACTCATCATGCTTTGTTTCTCCTTTTATTACGCAGCCTAAGCAAATGATTGCCTCAAACTTAGGAACGGAAGAGAGCATTTGAGCACCGGTGGTCAGTTCGAAAGCGCCAGGCACATACAACACCTTAATGTCTTTCTCTTTCACTTCGCATTTCAGCAATGTGCGAATGCATCCGTCAAGAAGATTATGCGTGATCTCGGAATTGTAATCGGAAACTACGATGCCAAGTCTCTTGCCCCTTGCGATTGGAACTGTCGCGGGATTAAATTCTGATAGATTTTTTAAAAAGGTTGCCACTGAAGAAAATGGTTCAGGCCGAAAGTTTAGCTAACCATCGCTATATACTTCTCAGCCTCCCTGCCTTCATTCGAATTCGGATACGTGGATTTTATTTCGTTAAATAATTTCAATGCTTCCGCGTTGTCGCCTTTCACTTTAAGTGCAAGAGCAGCCTTAAAAAGATAGTAGGGGGAAATGAATTCGTTTGCAGCAGTCTTAGCCGCTTTTTTATAATTGGTGATCGCCTTATCCATTTCGTCTTTTTCAGAATAGGCGTCACCGAGAGCGCCAATGGCCATAGCGCTCACAACCGGTTCTGAACCACTGTATTTTTTCAAATGCTTGATCGCATTATCATACTCCCCTATGCGCAGGAAACTTACACCGGCATAATAATGAGAAAGACATCCTGACTTTGTCCATTTGTAGTCACTTGCGATTGCTACAAATCCCTTGTAATTCCCATCGCCATGCAGGGCAAGATTGAAGGAATCCTTCTCGAAATATTGCTGCGCCTTGAACATTTGCTCCTGCGCCTCTTTTTCCTTGGAGGGCAGATAAAAATTCGTGATGCCGACAATAGCGATAACTACCGCCAGCACCCCTCCTCCGACAATGGAGATTATTTTTTTATTTTCTTCATAAAAATGCTCCCCGCGGGTTAAAATATCTTCCTGTTCTGCTGTTTGCTTTGGTGCTGCCATTTATTTATAAATTAATCGGTTATAAAAGGATAGTCCTGCTGGACATAATTATAATCATAAAGCTCAGATGCTTGAGGAAACGGTGACTGCTCCGCAAATTCCACGCACTCATCTACGGTCTTTGTGATCGCCTCTTCCATCGCTTCCACATCTTTTTGGGTTGCAAATTTCTTCTTTAAAAGTGTTTCTTTCACCTGCTCTATAGGGTCGTGCTTTTTGTATTCCTCAACCTCTTCTCTTGTCCGGTACTTTGCAGGGTCCGACATAGAATGTCCGCGATAACGATAGGTCACTACTTCAAGAAAACTTGGTCCTTTCCCATCACGGGCATGTTTTACGGCTTTGCTCATGGCCTCGTGCACCGCCTCGCATTTCATTCCGTCAACATGCACGGATGGCATATCGTAAGGTTCTCCCAATTTATATATGCCCCTGGCGTGGGAAGATCGGGAAACGGATGTTCCCATGGCGTATTGGTTATTCTCACAGACAAATACTACCGGAAGTTCCCACAATACAGCCAAGTTGAAAGTCTCGTGTAAGGCACCCTGCCGGACAGCGCCATCTCCGAAAAAACAGATGCAAACGTTATCCGTACCCTTATATTTTTCCGCGAATGCAATTCCCGCAGCAAGCGGGATATGCGCGCCAACAATTGCATGGCCGCCTAAAAAGTAATGTTCTTTTGAAAAGAAATGCATCGAACCACCTCTTCCCTTGCTGCATCCCGTTGACTTGCCAAACAGTTCAGCCATACATTCATTAGCGGATACTCCTTTCGCAAGAGCCAATCCGTGGTCGCGATATGCAGTAATAACCGGGTCTTCTTTCCGTATCGCACTGATTGTTCCTGCTGCCACCGCTTCCTGACCAATATAAAGGTGAAGGAATCCTCGAATTTTCTGCTGACCAAACAACACTCCGGCACGTTCTTCAAACCTGCGGATGAGCAGCATGGTCTCATACCATTGCTTCAAAGTTTCCTTGGTGATAACCTTATTTTCCTTAACTGCTTTCGCGGTAGTCACAACTTAAATATTACGGCAAAAGTAACCATGATTTAGAGGATTGCCAAAATCGCCTGCAGGGCGAAAAACTTATTCCAACATCTGCTTATCTTAGCTAATCCAGACCTATTCAGCCCGTGCTTTTACGCTCTATATATCTGAACAATTTCAGGAACTATGAAGAAGCTTATTTTTCATTTGGCAAAAGAATTGTTTCAATAACCGGAAAAAACGGATCGGGCAAGACCAATCTGGTTGATGCGATTTATTACCTGTGCATCACCAAATCCTATTTTGCGGCAACTGATTTTCAAAATGTAAAACATGACTCACCGGGATTCATTTTAAGGGGCATCATCGAATCAGATACGGAGCACGCCATTAAATGCAAGCTGGAAAAAGACAAGCGGAAGGACTTCTTTCTTGATGAAAAACGCTACGACAAGCTATCCGACCATGTCGGATTGTTCCCGGTAATATTCAGCACCCCAAATGACGTAGAATTAATGTATGGCGGCAGTGAGGAAAGAAGACGGCTGCTTGATCTGGCACTGTCACAAACAAACCGCCTGTATCTTGACCGGCTGCAGGATTATAATCGCCTATTGCTGCAGCGCAATGCCCTGTTGAAAAAATTTATTGAATCCAGGTCATACAATCCTGCGCTGCTGGAAGCCTATGATGCGAAAATGAATGAGCCTGCCAACTATATTCATGAGCAACGCAGACAAGCTATTGCTGAAATAGCGCCATTCATCCGGGAAACATGTAACATTCTATCTGACGAAAATGAGAAGATGAATTTGCGCTATGAATCAGACCTCTCCGAATCGGATATGAGCAGTTTACTTTCTGCTAATCTGGATAAAGATCGTATGCTTGGCAGAACGAGCAGAGGGATACATCGCGATGACCTGATCTTCCAAATGGATGGAAACGTCATTCGAAAATTCGGGTCGCAGGGGCAGCAAAAGTCTTTTCTTATCGCTCTGAAACTGGGGCTTTATGAATGGCTGAAACAAAAAACCGGTGTCAAGCCTTTCCTTATCCTTGATGATATTTTTGACAAGCTTGACGAAGAGCGCAGCGCCAGGCTGATTGACCTTATATCAACAAATGATTACGGACAAATCTTTCTTACCGATACGCAGCATGACCGGCTTGAAAGAATTTTATCATCGAATGAAGATGCTGAGTTTTTGCAAATGAAAGATTCATCGGTGTTGCTATAAAAAATCTGCCTTATGTCACAACACAATGAAAAAACAATCAAGCAGGCTATTGATGAAACACTCAATACTTTCAACTTAAAGAGCAAGGTTGCGGAAACAAGAATCATCAGTTCCTGGGAAAAAATTGTGGGAAAGATGATAGCCAATCATACCAGAAAGATTTTCATCAGCAAAGGCGCTCTTTTCATTTACCTCGACAATCCGGCACTGAAAAATGAGCTTAAATATTCCCGCGATAAGATCATTGAGTTACTGAACGAATCTGCCGGAGAAGATTTGATAAAAGACGTGATCATCAAGTAGCTGAGTAAAATTTCAAGCTTTCAACATTTTTCCGCAAATTACCAACACCGCCTGAAAATCAAGGGTTTACCTGATAATTTTAAAATCCGTTAAGCCCCTGCCCTGAAGCTTAGAACTATCATCAGAGAAAGGTAAGATTTATTTGCGCTTCTTATCCGGGAATATTACTTTGAGCCATAATTGCGGAATCGTTAAACACGGTTTCGATCTGTTCATTGACGTTCCCTGCTCTGTCCCTACGGATCACAAGGGTTCCTGTGGTCTTTTTAATCACCATCAAAATTCAATTCAAAGATGGAAAGTGGAATTAAGAGAGTTGGTTTCGTCTGTGTCCTATTGTTTATTACCCTTCTATCAGCAACTTCCTATTCTCAAACCGTAAGCTTCGGTGTCAGTGCGCTGCAGGGTGAAAGTCTATCGCAGCCGACTTCATTGCAGTTCGGGCCTGACGGCAGGTTGTACGTGGCGCAGCAGTTTGGGAAAATTTTTGCTTACACGGTGACGCGCAATGGCGCAAACAACTATGAGGTTACTGCTACCGAGCAGATCAATCTCATTGAGCAGATTCCCAATCACAATGATGACGGAACACTAAACGCTACTGTCAATACCCGACAGGTCACTGGCATTGTAGTAGCCGGAACTGCTGCAAATCCTGTTATCTACGTTACCTCAAGCGATCCGCGAATTGGTGGTGGAAATGGAATTAACAATGATAAAAACCTGGACACAAATTCTGGTATCATTTCGCGTCTTACATGGAACGGTACGCAATGGGTAAAACTCGATCTGGTACGCGGATTACCCCGTTCAGAAGAGAATCATTCCCCGAACGGATTGGCGTATGACAGCGCGAATAATGTGCTTTATATGGCGCAAGGCGGCAACACCAACATGGGTGCACCCTCAAACAACTTTGCTTACCTGCCGGAATATGCTTACTCCACCGCCATTTTAAAGATTGACCTCAGTACTATTGGAAATACAACTTATGATCTTCCTACACTCGATGATGAAACACGCTCAAATGTCAGCGGAAATGATGTGAACGACCCCTTCGGTGGAAATGACGGATTGAATCAGGCTAAGCTTGTTGCCGGTGGACCGGTAACAATATATTCACCCGGTTGGAGAAACAACTATGACATTGTTATTACCAGTACAGGAAAAATGTACAGCTTCGATAACGGACCGAATGGCGGATGGGGTGGCCCTCCGATTAGCTGCACGATACAAAACAGCGAGCCGGGCTCCACTTACTGCGATGGGTTACATTATGTGAACGCACAGGGTTACTATGCAGGATTCCCTAATCCGGTTCGCGCGAACAGAAGCATCACCTTCAATGCATCAAACCCCCAAACCCCGATTCCGCTTGGATTGGAAAATCCGGCTGAGTGCAACTATATAACTCCGGGGTCTAACGGATCGCTTACCACCATTTGCTCTTCAACAAATGGAATGTGCGAGTACAGGGCATCAAACTTTAGCAACGCTATGAAAGGTGATCTGCTTGCCGTTGCGTTTAATGGCAAAATGTATCGCTTTAAATTGAATGCATCCGGAAATGCAATAGTATCTGGCGGACAAACCGTACTCGCTCAAAACTTTGGCTCCATACCACTTGACGTTGTAGCACAAGGCGATAATGATATTTTCCCGGGAACGATTTGGGTGGCTATGTATGGCGCGAATGATATTGTAGTATTTGAGCCGAACGATTTCGCTTCCTGTGCCGGCAACCCGAACAGCATGGCCCTGGATGACGATGGCGATGGTTACAGCAATGGTGATGAAACTCAGAATTCAACCGATAAATGCAATCCTGCAAGCAAACCTTCAGATTTTGATGGCGACTACCTTTCTGACCTCCTTGACACAGATGATGATAATGACGGATTGCTCGACAATGTTGACAAATTTGCTCAGGATGCCAACAACGGAACAACAACATCAATTCCCGTGCTGTTCACCTATCAGAACACCAATGAGGGCGGAATTGGCGGATGGGGTTACACCGGGTTAATGACAAACTATACTGATGATTACATGAGCCTCTACGACATGGATAACATGACAGTTGGTGGCGCAGCGTACAAATTCACTATTGACAATGTGCCGGCAGGTGATGCACTCGGAAATTTGAATAACCAGAAATATGCATACCAGCTTGGCGTGAATGTAGGTGCATTCCCGTTTGGCTATGTCGTCAATGGCCGTGTGATGGCCCCTTTTGCAGGTATAACAGCTGCCGACCACCGCTCCATGGGTATTTTCATGGGTACAGGCGATCAGGATAATTATTTGAAGATGGTTTGTGCTGCCAATGGCGGTGCAGGTGGAATCGAGATCGTGAAAGAAGTAGCAGGCGTGGTTACATCAACCATGCACAATGTTTCAATACTTGGCTCATCACACGTAAATCTTTATTTACAAGTTGATCCTACTACGCAAATGGTTCAGCCTTCTTATTCTATATCTGGCGGAGCAAGGATCAACTTAGGTTCGCAAATTTCTGTTCCGGCATCTTGGCTAAACAACGTACTTGCTGTTGGATTTATAACCACCTCACGCGGTGCAACTCCGTTTTCGGCAACCTGGGATTACATTGCTGTTGAACCTGTTGAAGGCGTTGGCAACTGGGTGAATGTCACCACAACCAACACCTGCACTGCTCGCCATGAAAGCGCCTTTGTTCAGTCAGGAAATAAATTTTACTTACTGGGAGGCCGTGGCAGCAAGCCGGTTGAGATTTACAATTACACCACTAAAACCTGGACAACCGGAGCAACTCCGCCAATTCAATTGCATCACTTCCAGGCAGTAGAGTTGGATGGGTTGATTTATATTGTTTGCGCATTTACCGGAAATTATCCCAATGAAACTCCGGTTCCCAATGTTTACATCTATGATCCCATTGCCAATGTATGGCATGTGGGTATGGACATTCCGGCTGCACGCAGAAGAGGCTCTGCCGGTGTTGTAGTGCACAATGAAAAAATCTATGTGGTTTCAGGACTCACGAACGGACACGTTTCAGGCTGGGTTCCTTACGTTGACAAATTCGATCCTAAAACCAACACATGGACAATACTGCCTGATGCACCACATTCACGCGACCACTTTCAGGTAGCGTTGCATGGCGATAAAATTTATGCGATTGGCGGCAGGCTTTCCGGATTTGGTGGGAACACGTTTGCCACTACAGTACCCGAAACTGATGTTTATGATATCAACGACCAGTCATGGGTAACGCTCGCCTCACCTGAAGGAGATATTCCTACCCAGCGTGCAGCTTGCGCAGTTGCTGTGCTTGGTGATGAGATTCTTGCGATTGGCGGTGAAAGCATGTCTCAGAACTCAGCGCACGCACATACTGAGGCACTTAATATAAACAGCAACTCATGGAGAACCTTGGATGACTTGAACACAGGTCGCCATGGCACGCAAGCTATCGTAAACAATTTTGGTGTTTACATTGCAGCCGGCAGCGGCAATCGTGGTGGATCGCCTGAATTAAATTCTGTAGAAGCATTCTACCTCTATGGGCAAACTACCCCGACCGGCATTGCTTATACTAAAGGCGCTTTGTCTTACAGTCCTTCAAGCCTTAGCTACGGCCAAATCCCGCTCGGCAATTCATCGGTTAAAACAATAACATTTACCAATCCTGGCGGCACTCAATCATTACTCATAAAGAGCGTTGCACTTTCTTCTGCGACGAACTATTCAATCAACTATCCGAATGCGCTGCCTTTCGTTCTGAATGCAGGCGACACATTCCAGGTAAACGTGACGTTCACACCGGCTTCAATTGGCGTCAAAAATGCAACGCTGACCATCGGACATAATGGCTCCAATGGCGTAAGCTCCGTGATCAACCTCACCGGTGAAGGATTAAGCACGCAGCCGGCAGTGAGAATCAATGCAGGCGGCCCTCAATATACTACCGCTGCAAGCGAAGTTTATGCAGCAGATGCCTATTACACTAACTACTCAGGCTCTACGGGAACAACCACCGAAGCCATCGGTGGCACAACGGAAGACGCTCTGTATCAGTCTGAAAGATGGGGTAATAATTTCGCCTACAATGTTCCGGTTGCAAATGGGAACTATACTGTTAAGCTGCACTTTGCAGAAATATGGAGCGGTGCAAGCAATCCGGGAGTGCGCGTTTTTGATGTGCTGATCGAGGGCGCTACTGTGATTGACGACCTTGACCTTTATGCAGCCGCAGGAACATACAATGCACATGTCAGAACGTTCACTATTCCCGTAAATGATCAAATGATGAATATTCAATTCATCGCCAGCGTGAACAATGCAAAGGTTTCTGCTATTGAAATCATTCCGGCTGCCGCTACTCAAGGAATATTAACAGCTGTTCCCTCAACACTAACTTTCCCAACTACTGAGGTCAATACTGCTTCACAGCCCATAACGGTCACGCTTACCAATACGGGAGTTTCTAACCTCACAATCAGCAGTGTTAGTATCAGCGGTGCTAATGCTGCAAACTTTACCCATTCTTTCAGCGGGACACCGACAATCAGTGCAGGCTCATCAATTACATTTAATGTCACTTTTAATCCTTCCGCATCCGGAACAAGAAATGCCACCATGACCATTGCTCACACCGGAGGAAATCCATCATTGACCATTCCACTGACAGGAACCGGAACCACCGCTGCAAGCACTTGCGGATATTTTGTCGAGCAAAACGGATTGCTGATCATGGAAGTGGAATCTTCTGTTTCATCAGAACCCGGATGGACGCTTGAAACCAACTACGCCAATTACACCGGCACAGGATATTATACATGGACCAGCCCGGAATACCTCCACGAAAAAGGACATGGAATTTTGACATATCAATTCAAGATCAATAACCCCGGTAAATATCGTTTCAAAATTCGCACACGAAATGGCGGCTCGCTTAACACGCATAATAATGATGTGTGGGTGCGCTTCCCTGATCACGGCTGCACTTTCGAAAAGAACGGGCAGGTGCAGAGTTCTGCAAGCGGTTGGTGGAAACAATGGCAAAACAACCTTGGCGCCTGGACTTACAATACCTGGGCCGGTGAATCAGCTTTCTGGGAAGTATATCTGGAATTTCCTTTCCCTGGAATTTACACCATGGAAATTTCTGGTCGCACGAAATTGTACAGCCTTGACAGAATTGTATTCTACAGGCCTGACATGATGGGCGATTGGGCTGCTACTGCGGCAAATCCGCCTCAGTCAGCTTGGGAAAACTGCCCGGCTACACCGCTGGTATGGTATAAAGACAACGACCGTGATTATTATGGCAATCCGCTTGATTCGGTATTGTCCGTATCAAAGCCCGGAGTGGGCTGGACGTGGAATAACACTGATTGCGATGACGGGCACAAAACCGTTTATCCTGGCGCACCTGAGCTGCTCGATGGCAGAGATAATGATTGCGATGGAACAAAAGATGAGGGCGCATATTTAACAGCCCTGAATGTCAATTGCGGTGGATCACTGCATAACGCAGTTAACGGTGAAGTTTTTGAATCCGACAGATTGTTCTCGTTGCCAAGTTCGGCTAAATATTATACCGGAATTGGCGACATTTTAAATACCGATGATGATGCGCTTTTCAAATCAGAGCGCCATACAAGCACCAGCAACAACCTAAAGTATGATTTCAAGGCTC
>CAYOYI010000112.1:0-576 GCA_964408105.1 uncultured Chitinophagaceae bacterium
ATGCGGATATGTGTTTAATATGAACAACACACCGTTCAATGCTACCTGCTTAGACCAAAAAGATGATCCGCTGAGATTACCTTCCTATGTGGATGGGAGACCGGGAAATAATAATCGCGCTAACCGTTTCATGGAACTTGTAAATGAAAAGTCATTCTTCACATTTGAAGATTTCAAGATGATGAAGTTTGATTACACGTGGCCAGAAAACAGCACGTTTTTGAAATCAATGGAAGGCTTATTTAAACTTGACCCGCTTAAGTATCCTCACATTGCGGATATCATTGAGGTGCTGAAAAGCTGGGACAAAGTCTGTGATACGAGCAGCGTAGGTGCAACCGCTTTTGCGCTCGTAATGGAGCCGCTTTTCAAAGGGAAATCAGATGAGCCATTTGTAATGGGCCTGAATGTTACTGAAGATGATCTGGTAAAAGCGTGCGAGCACGCTAAAGCGCATTTAATGAAACATTTCGGTACAGTAGAAGTGCCATCGGGAAAATTGCAACTGTTCGTACGAGGAGAAAAGGAATATTCAATTCCCGGCTATCCTGATGCGCTCATGGCCAATTATCCGCG
>CAYOYI010000112.1:586-10643 GCA_964408105.1 uncultured Chitinophagaceae bacterium
TGGAATATGCTGATACGTACATCCAGTTTGTGAAATTTTCAAGGGAAGGCGTGGACGAAATTGAAACGCTCCTTCCGTTCAATACTCTGCCATCAGCGGATAAATATGAAGATCAGACCTTGCTTTATCAGCAACTGAAAACCAAAAAGATGACGATGGATAAAGGTGCAATAATTCGTGATGCGGTGGCTGTTTACCAGCCGAAGTAATTGAAGTTTCTGCTGTTTAGACTTTCTCAAACACCTGTGATAGAACTCCTTTAAGATCAGCAGGGGAGTAGCGGATTGATTTCAATGTTTTATTATCGGATTTGCGGTAAACGAGGTAACGCCCATCCGCTTCCTGATAGTAGGAGGGAGTTTGATGGTCCTCTTCATAGTATCTGACCGTTGCTTCGGCTTCATCCTGCGATTCACAAGCTTTGCTCATATTAGAGCGCTGTACTTCGGCAAACAACTCATTGAATTTTTCACCAAGGCCGAATTCAAGCACAGCACCGGATAGCACATATTGCAAGTCACATAGCGCATCTGCAACGCCAACAATATCACCTGCATCAACGGCATCTTCCAGTTCTTTCAATTCTTCTGCCAGCAATGAAATTCTGAGCTTACAACGGTCTGCTGCGGGAATAGCTGGCTCGCCCAAAACCGGATGCCGGAAGGTTTTATGAAATTTTGCGACTGAGTTTAACGGGCTTGCTTCCTTCATGTTTAAAATTTTTTGGTAAAGGAATAAGTATTATGAATTCAGCCAAAATTGAATTAATCACATCGTGTTGGAACGATTAGTCGTTTCCACATAAATACCTGCGAAAGTGGAAAAGCCTTTATTCTTGAAAATCGGGGAAATTTTAACTTTCTACCGTTTGGTTTAAGATCAGATTTCCTTATTTTTAGCAACTTCAAAAAATGCCCACTTTAGAAGATTCCCTACGGGAAAATGTTTGGCGGGACATTTTTAGAAAGAATATCGTAGGGTTATCATTGCAAACAACTTTTAATTTTTTGCGTAAAAAGGTTTACAACGTAGAGTAATGAGGCTTGGGATTAGATTTCTGTTTTTCCTTGGTTTTTTCGTTTGCCTTTCATTCTCCTTCCATTATAGCGGGGAGTTGATGGGTCATAACGTCATTAAGCCTTCCTATTTTGTTCAGCAGGAGGAGAATTATATTGAAAACCTTGTGCAGTGCAGAAAGGAAGAGAGGCTTGATCACTTAATGGAGCGGTATGAAAGGTATTATCGCTTTAATGGAAGTGTTCTCGTATCCTGGAAGGGAGAGATCGTTTGTAACAAAACGATGGGCTTCTCGGACTTCGAAAATAAAGAGAGGATAAGTCATAATTCGCATTTTCAGCTCGCTTCGGTCAGCAAGCAGTTCACCGCTGCCGCAATCATGCTGCTCAAGCAGGAAGGTAAGCTTGATTTTGATGATGAGGTGAAAACATACATCCCGCAATGGCCTTATGCCGGGATGACGATAAGGCATCTGCTCAACCATACTGCCGGGTTGCCTAATTATATGTGGTTGCTGGAGCACAAGTGGGATAGTGATCGCGCTCCGTACAATCATGAGGTCATTGCGATGCTGATGAAGCACCATTTACCGCTGAATTTCGTACCTGGAAGATACCATTCATATTCTAATACCGGCTACGTTGTGCTGGCATATTTGGTAGAAAAAATTTCCAGCGAGTTTTTTGCTGATTTCCTTTACAACAAATTCTTCGAACCGCTGGGTATGAAGAATACTTTCGCTTACAGCAGTGCAATTAATCGCAGGAATATGGATAAAGTTCCCGGCTATCAGCGAACCAGACGTGGTTATCATATGATAAATGAAACCATACACGATGGCTGCATGGGTGACAAGGGCATTTATTCAACCGCAGAGGACCTCTACTTGTGGGATCAGGCGTTATACTCTGGAAAGATTATCTCTGATGAAGTGCTTGAGGAAGCTTTTTCCATGACCGAGCTTCGCAACAAAAGGAAAGTGCCTTATGGATTCGGTTTCAGGATAATTGAAAAAGAAGAAAGCAAAACGGTTTATCATCACGGTTTGTGGAATGGCTTCAGAACAAGCTTTGTACGTTATACTACTGATTCCAGTACAATAATTGTATTAAACAATACCAACTCCGAGGCCAAATACATGCTTGTAAAGGACATCGAAAAGATCCTCCTGAGCGAGGAGAACATTTCATCGGACGAACTGGCACGCGCTTCTATTCTTACAGAAGAAGAAGAGTAAATCGGTTATTTTTCCCATCTTCACGGTTTCCCTTTCTTAATTAATTTACATGAGTACTCAAAATGAAGTGAACATCAGCCAGTCTGTAGCTATCCTGATTGACGGCAACAATATTGAGCGCAGCTTGCACAACCTTCTTAACAAAACGAACGTGATGCTCAATTTCGATACTATCATACCGAGGGTGCTGGTTGGACGAGGGCTTAACAGGCTAATATATTTCAGGGAAGGTCAGAATATTTCTTCGAAGCTTGCTGAACGTCTTCATTCGAACTATCACGGATCGGTAATTCCTTGCCATAAATCCGCGGACATTCCGCTTACCATTAAGGCCACTCAAATTTCGCAGAAGGTAGATACCATCATTATTTTCTCCGGTGACTCTGATTATGTTGAATTGGTGCGACATCTGAAGTCGGAAGGAGTAAGAGTGGAAATCGCAGCAGTTGAAAATACTACAGCTGCTATTTTAATTGAAGAAGCAGATCATTTTTATCCGATCACCAAAGATGACTGTTTCGAGTTCACCCCCCCTCAGCATAAATCTGATAAAAGAAGCAAAGGACGCAGGTAATTTCTTTAAGTCATTCCAGGTGAGGTCAGCCTGAAAAAATAAGTATCTTGACCTCAAATTTATTCCGATGAGAAAATACTCTGTATTCTCTTTTCTTGCATTCCTCTTGGCATGCAAACAACCAGAAAGCCGCCAGGAACAAATTGTTTATCCTGAAACACAAAAAGTTGATTCCGTTGATCAATACCCGGGAACTACAGTGGCAGACCCGTACCGCTGGCTTGAGGATGATACAAGCGTTGCAACGGAGGACTGGGTTGACAGACAGAATCAGTTGACCTTTGATTACCTGTCAAAGATTCCTTATCGTGATAAAATGAAGGAACGGCTAACGGAAATTTTCAATTATCCAAGATTTTCGTCCCCTTATCGTGCAGGTAAGTATTATTTCTTTAATAAGAATGACGGCTTGCAAAACCAGTCTGTGATTTATTATCAGAAAGGGTTGGGTGGTGAGCCTGAAGTATTTATTGATCCGAATACACTTTCTGAAGATGGTACCATATCTGTTGGTATAAATGGTTTTTCCAAGGACAAAAAATACGCAGCGTACACGCAAAGCGTGTCCGGTAGCGATTGGAAGGAAATACATGTGCGTGAAATTGAGGGAAACGTTGAATTATCCGATACTATTCACTGGGTAAAGTTCTCCGGTGCCTCCTGGTTTGGAAACGGGTTTTATTATAGCAGATATGATAAACCTGCTAAGGGTAAGGAATTTTCAAACCGCAATGAATTTCAGAAAGTATTTTATCACAAACTTGGTGACCCTCAGGAGAAAGATGTTTTAGCTTATGAAGACAGGGCTCATCCACTGCGCTATTTCAGTATTGACGTTTCTGAGGATGAGCGCTTTCTGTTTTTATATATCTCGGAAGGCACTGACAATTTTGATGTTTGGTATCGCGATATACATGATCCTGCGCAGAAAGATTTCAAGCCGCTCTTCACCGGGCTGAATCAAAAAAGCTGGGTTATTGACAATCAGGATAATATGTTCATAGTGCAGACAAACGTGGATGCTCCAAAATACAAAGTGGTGCTGGTTGATCCGGCCCGCGCTGAAAAGGAGAACTGGAAAACAATTATACCGGAAGGAGAAGTACTGCTGGAGGATGCAAGCACTGCCGGTGGAAAATTGTTTACTGCATATTTAAAGGATGTAACGTCAAGAGTATATCAATACGACTTTAACGGTAATTTTGAGCGGGAAATTGAATTTCCTTCGTTAGGTTCAGCGGGCGGATTCGGTGGCTGGCGTGATGATACAATTCTCTTCTATTCCTTCACGTCCTTCACATTTCCCCCTTCAATTTACAAGTATAACATTGCAAGTGGTGTTTCTGAAGTCTTCAGAAGATCGGAAGTAAAGTTCACACCGGAAGATTATGTGGCAGAACAAGTTTTCTGCAAAAGCAAAGTCGGAACAGCAGTTCCGATTTTTATAGTAATGAAGAAGGGAACAAAGCTTGACGGCAACAATCCCACTCTGCTTTACGGTTATGGCGGTTTTAACATCAGCCTTACTCCATACTTCAGCGGCAGCCGGATCATTTTCCTTGAAAACGGGGGAATATTCGCTATGGCAAACCTTCGCGGAGGCGGAGAATACGGAGATGATTGGCATGAGGCGGGAATGTTGCTAAATAAAAAAAATGTGTTTGATGATTTCATTGCCGCGGCTGAATATCTGATTGACAAAAAATATACATCACCTGAGAGACTTGCAATTCAGGGCGGCTCAAACGGAGGCTTGTTGGTTGGGGCTTGTATGACGATGCGCCCCGAGTTGTTCAAAGTTGCTCTGCCAGCCGTGGGTGTAATGGATATGCTACGGTTCAATAAGTTCACGGTCGGGTGGGGATGGATGGATGAATATGGCAACCCGGACAGCAGTGAATTTTTTCAGTACATCCATTCGTACTCACCACTGCACAATATCAAGGCGGGTGTTTCTTATCCGGCAACACTGGTGACTACGGCTGATCATGATGACCGGGTTGTGCCAGCACATTCTTTCAAATTCATTGCAGAGCTTCAGTCAAAACAAGCCGGAACCAATCCTGTGCTCATAAGAATAGAGAAAAAGGCCGGACACGGAGGAGGAAAACCTTTAACTAAAATAATTGAAGAAACAGCCGATACTTATTCTTTCCTGTTCTACAATACGAATCATAAACCAGCCAGACTTCAATAGATACAGCATGTCAGGAAGTTTATCCTCTCGCGAGATTAAAGAAGGAAAAGATTACTATATAAATAAGGACGGCAAGGTTGTTTTTACCGAGCAATATCACCTGAAGCGGGGATTTTGCTGCAAGAGCGGATGCCTGCATTGTCCCTATGGATTTCGAAAACAAGGCTGCGATCCGAAAATTTCTTAAGGATGACTGTTAACTTTATACCTCTTAGAATTAATGGAAGAAGCTCTAAAACACTTCATAATTGATTTTGCCGGGGAGGCATTGCGATATGTGATCTTTGCCGGAACCACGTTTCTGATCTTTTGGGTGATTTTCAGAAAAAGACTTTTTCACCGGTTCATCCAGCAAAAGTTTCCGGCCAACGAAAGATTGTTTAAAGAATTTCTTTTCTCCATGAGCAGTGTTGCCATTTTTTCGCTTATTGGAGTTGGGGTTTATTTCGGAATAAAAAATGGCTATGGACAGATTTACCATAACATCGGTGACTTCGGTTGGTCGTATTTTTTTCTGAGTATTGTTCTTGCCATACTGCTGCATGACACTTATTTCTACTGGACTCATCGCCTAATGCATCATCCGGCTCTTTTCAGGCACGTGCATCTTATCCATCATAAATCTACCAATCCATCACCGTGGGCAGCATACTCTTTTCATCCATTTGAGGCGATAATTCAGGGATTGATCGGTCCGCTCATTGTGCTGCTGATTCCAATCCACCTTTACGGACTGCTTGCTTTTGCGATCTACCAAATAACCTACAACGTATTTGGTCACCTCAGCTTTGAATTATTCCCAAAGGGGTTCACGCGCAGTTTTATGTTCTGGCATAACTCCACCACCCATCATAACATGCACCACAAGTATTTCAATTGCCACTACAGCATTTACTTCAACTGGTGGGACAGGCTTATGGGTACCATGCATCCAAAGTATGATGATGTTTTTGATGAGGTAACCAACCGGGAGCCATCTCAGGAAGTAAGTGTATCGGTCTTTTCAGGGATTAAGGCTGAGAAGAAGATCGCCTGACGAAACTCTTCATTCACATCCTGCAGGCGGCAGCATGGTGATCCAATCACTTATCAATTGAACTGCTTCTTCGTGGACCAATGATCGCGCAAGTTCCGGCATTGCAACATCAGGTTTGGTAGAATTCATTCGGTAAACCATTATGGATGAATCTGGCTTACCAGGAACGATTCCATATTTCAATCCGCCAGAACCTTGTCCTGCTGCAAGCGGAGGTTTGCAAATTCCAAGCGCGGTATTGCTTGTTTCCGTATAGTCTAAAAATAAACCAGAGCTATTTGCAGGCCCGTGAGCGGTGTGACAGTGGGCGCAGTTTACATCGAGATAGGCACGCGCTCTGTCGTTCAGCGAGCCGGAGTTCACATCATTCCAAACCGGCATCTGGGGAACGGAGCCAATATCAGGTGCACCTTGCAACATTCCTAGTTCCACCCATTTTTCAATTTGATTCATCCTTCCTTCTGCGTAATCGTATTCCTTGTTGATATTTCGTGCTTTAGGTCCGATGGGGATCACTACTTCCGAATAATTGTGGCACCCTTTGCACTCGTTCTTATTTGGTATGTGATAGACCGTATTCTTAGTGCTGCCATCATAATGAGTCCAGCTGACATTTACATTTTTTCCTGCGATGTAATGTTCCGCCTCCGTCTGGCTGTCGTTCCATAAATAATTTTCCGCTTCCCATCCGCTGCTTTTGTGAATGAGCAGGCGTGTTTCATACAGTTTCCTACCGGCAGCAGGATTCCGAAGGTCAAAGTCGAAATAAAAAGTTTTGATCAAAATTGAGCCAACTGGAAATTCAAAAATGGCATGTTCTTTATACATTGCTTTCATCCCGCCCGGAATATAAATGAATCTTGATTTCCCCGCAAAATCTGAAAACAATGGTGTATTCAAATCATAGGGGGTTATCTTGTCAATCGGATGCAGGTTTTTCATATCACCTGTAAAGAAGCCATAGTCTGATAACTTATCATATGGCATAGCCTCGACATTATCAATGGGAGATAGGTCATCTTCAGTTGTACAGGAAGCCCATAAAAGAAAAATTAGTGCAGCCGTAAAAAAAAATCTTTTGTGAAAAGAGCTGACCACTGTCTTAGTTGCCAGGAGCTAAAACTGTTACTTGAGGTAATGCAGTCTGTGAGCAATCATGGGGTGAGGCATCCAAACTGAGATTTTGAAAAAAGGTGGCGACACTCACATTTGCGAAAGTGGCGCTACCATTATTTTTTATACAAAGTCCATTTGTAGGATCACTTGTAAAATCAGGGTGCACGAATCCGTCATAAAGCAGGTCTGTCACATTTAAGGAAGAGAAGATCACATCTTTAATAATGGTTGACATAGCGTTTAAGTCTGATGGATAATTGGAAGAACTCGTAACTGAGTTACCATGGACGTTGATCTCCTTGCAATAGCGCACGTAATTCGAATCGCTCACGTTAAGCGAAGCGTCCAGTGTTTCTAAAGTTTTGTAAGAGATGATACCAATTCCCATGATGTTGTTTTCGGTGATGGTGTTGTTGAATATCTCTACTCTTTTTGCTGCCAGCAGCATGATGCCTGTGCCAACCGGCACATTGGCTACAATATTTCCAGCAGGTGCAAAATTCTTCAGGTCATTACTTTCAATGGTGTTGTTGAACACCCTGCACGTGCTTCCGTTGTTAATTACAGGTGAATTCGGAAGGTCAAAAACCAAAATACCTCCGGTATTATCTTTTGCTGTGTTTCCATAAACATCCGCATTGATGCAGTTCTCAATTTCGATTCCTGCAACGTTTCCTTCCACAAGCGAATTTCTTACTATCACTTTTTTGGATTGTCCAACATAAATTCCGGCATCGGAGGCACCATAGACGTAGCAATCATCAATTAAAATGTTTTCGGAGGTAACCGGATATAAGCCATATCCGGCATTGCTTGAATCAGCAGGATTGGTGTGCGTAATACCAATACGAAGAAATGTAACACCATCTGAATCCTTTACTTTTATCCCGTCACCATTGGGGTCTTTGATAGTAAAATCTTTAAACAGTGTGAAATTCAGGTTTGTGCCAATCATGCTTTGAGCTCCGCTTAACTGACCATCAAATGTCAGTATGGTGGTTGTTCTGCCTTCACCGCAAATCACTATGTTCTTCTTCCCATCAATTGACAGCATGGAAGTAAAGCTGTAATTGCCCTGCTCAAAACATATCGTGTCACCATCACTCATTTCGATCATCGCCTGCTGTACTTCAGCATCCGAGTAATTGGCTGGTGTAAAAGAGTATTTCTTTCCTGTTAGAGTTGGGGTTTCTTCTTTTTCGCAGGATGGCAGAAAAAATACCAATCCTGCCAAAATCAAGATGGCAAGTATTCTCATAAGAATTGGTTTGAAACGAATTTAATGAATTGGGTGGAGCTACCCAACTTAATTACCCATGAATGGCAGTTTCTTCATCGAACGGCCTGCTGCCGACATCTTTGTCATGGTCTTCATCATCTTGCGCATTTCGTCAAATTGTTTCAGGAACTTATTGAGGTCCTGGATAGAGTTCCCGCTGCCATCGGCTATACGCTTCCTGCGGTTGCCATTAAGAACTTCCGGATTATTCCTTTCCTGAGGAGTCATTGAAAGGATGATGGCTTCGACTTTTTTGAATGAATCATCACCAATGTCAATGTCCTTGGCGATTTTATTCATCCCGGGTATCATGCCCATCAGGTCTTTGATATTGCCCATCTTCCTGATCTGGTTGAGCTGAGACAGGAAGTCTTCAAAATCAAACTGATTTTTCCTGATCTTCTTTTGGAGAATTGCGGCTTGCTTTGCGTCATATTGTTCCTGGGCTTTTTCAACAAATGACACAATATCACCCATGCCGAGAATACGTTGCGCCATACGGTCCGGATGGAATACATCGAGCGCATCCATTTTCTCTCCGGTTCCGACAAATTTGATCGGCTTACGAACCTCATATTTAATGGAAAGCGCAGCGCCACCTCTTGTATCACCATCAAGCTTAGTCAGCACTACTCCGTCAAAATTCAAACGCTCATTGAAGGTGCGCGCGGTGTTCACAGCGTCCTGACCTGTCATTGAATCCACCACAAAAAGAGTTTCCTGTGGCTGGATGCTTTTCTTCACATTCTCGATCTCCTGCATCATCTGCTCGTCAATTGCAAGACGCCCAGCTGTATCTACGATCACTACGTTGTGGCCGTTAGTTTTGGCATGCTGAATTGCATTCTTGGCAATCTGAACGGGGTTGTTGTTTCCTTCTTCTGTATAGACGTCAATATTGGTTTGAGTCCCGAGAACTTTTAACTGGTCAATTGCGGCCGGGCGATAAACGTCACAAGCCACCAGCAGGGGTTGCTTGCTCTTTTTTGTTTTCAGGTAGTTTGCCAGCTTGGCTGAAAAAGTTGTTTTGCCGGAACCTTGAAGCCCGGATATAAGAATCACCGCAGGGTTTGCTGAAAGATTAATGTCGGCAGTTGAGCCGCCCATCAAGTCTGTTAGTTCATCCTGAACGATTTTCACCATCAACTGCCCGGGAGATACCGCGTTCAGCACTTTTTCACCAAGCGCTTTCTCCTTTACCTTATCAGTGAATTCCTTGGCTACCTTGTAGTTTACGTCAGCATCAACAAGGGCCCTGCGCACTTCCTTTAAGGATGTTGCGATGTTTATGTCCGTTAGCTTTCCTTCGCCTTTTAAAGTTTTAAAGGCGCCCTCTAATCGTTCGGTTAAATTCTCAAACATGTTTTAAAAATGAATTCTTAGCCTCAAAATAAAAGCTCCGGACATCTAATGCCCGGAGCTGCAAATTTCGGTAAAAATGTGCTGTTCTTAAGAATCAGGCTCCCAGGTAAGCTTTCAAAAGCTTGCTCCGCGAAGTCGAGCGCAGCTTGTTGATTGCTTTATCCTTTATTTGCCTAACGCGTTCACGTGTCAAGGCAAACCGGTCGCCAATATCTTCCAAAGAAAGGCTGTGCTCAACG
>CAYOYI010000113.1:0-2802 GCA_964408105.1 uncultured Chitinophagaceae bacterium
ATACCACCCTCCCGGGAAGAAAATCCAGCAACGTCCGATCTTCCAGGATGCTTCAGATGTAGGAAACGGATGATAAGCCTGGGCATGTGATAATGAAAAAGTAAATGAAAGTAGCAGGGTAATTACATTCCGGGGGAATGCGTATTTCATAAATAGCGTTTCGTGAGATTACGCCTGATAGGTCAGAACGGTTGCTTCAAGTATAGGCAGCATTGTTCACCGAATGTGCATAAATATATTTCAGTATTCATTAGGAATTTGTCGTGGCCGCCTTTACCTTGAATATGCTAAACCTATTTCTTCACCAAAAGCCATTCTTATGAAAAAGGTACTAGTTCAGTTCAATTTTCCAAACATGTCGTCAGCAACGTATGATAAGGCATGGGAGGAATTACGCAAAACAGGCAATGACAACCCGCAGGGACTGCTGTATCATGCAGGAGCACAACAGGGTAAAAACTGGGTAGTAGTTGATGTTTGGGAATCAGCCGAGGCATTTGCCAGGTTCGGAAAGATTTTGGTTCCGCTGTTGAAAAAGATTGGCGTTCCAAACGTGGAACCCACTATTCTGCCCGTTCACTATTTGTATGTGAGTGAAAGTTTAGCGGTTCATTAAATCCGCCTGCATGAAGTAGCCGAAAAGGAAGGCCATATCCTTAACAGGTATGGCCTTCTTTTACTTTATTAAATTTTGGTTCTTAACACAACAGCCTTTTATAAAGAAGCCGAAGTTTCTATTTAGCCATCGCCTCCTGCCGCTTCTTCATTTCCTCTTCAGAAACATCTTCCACATGCGTGGCGATCCACCATTGATTGCCCGAAGCATCCTGCACGCCAGCAGAGCGATCACCATAAAATTCATTGGTTGGTTCACGAAGTGATTTTCCACCGGCTTTTACCGCACTTTTGTACACACTGTCAACATCCTTCATGTACAGATAAAGCATTGAAGGCATCGGCTGCCACTCCCCTTTTGCTTCACCCAACATGATGCGTGAATCGCCAATGCTTACTTCAGCGTGCATGATGGTGCCGTCAGGTCCAATGTGCCGGGAAATTTCATTCGCTGCAAATGCCTGCTTCATGAATTCGATCAATGCAGGAACATCCTTCACAAGCAGAAATGGAGTGACGGTATGATAACCTTCAGGAATTGGTTTTACGGACATGTTTTGATTTTTGTGGTGAAATAATATCCCTAAGATAGAGAAATTATTTTTGCGCTTTCAAAAGTTTAAGTTAGAAGCTTTTCAAAATAAGCTTTCAAAAAGTGAGCATGATTCAGGGAATTTTCCCTGGTGCTAAACAGAAAGGTTACAACTTCTTTATCCCTGATTTTTTCCAGGCAGTCATCAACCTGCCCTTGATTTTTCTGCAATTCCTTTTTGTAACGTTTTTGAAACTCATCCCATTTAACGGGGTCATGTCCGAACCACTTTCTAAGAGCATCAGATGGCGTAATAGACTTGAACCAATCATCCAGTTTTGCTTCTGTTTTACTTACACCACGCGGCCATAATTTATCCACCAATATTCTGAAACCATCTGCTCCTTCCGGTTTTTCGTAAATTCTTTTGACCCGGATGTTCATTGAAATGAATTGAAACAGGGCTTACTTTTTTTGCAATGCAATATCGAGCACCTGCGTCATCGTATCAACGTAATGGAAGTTTACGCCTTTGATGAAATCCTTACTGATCTCTTCAACGTTCTTTTTATTGGCTGAACACAGAATGATGTTTTTCAGTCCCGCACGCTTTGCCGCAAGAATTTTTTCTTTTATTCCTCCAACAGGAAGCACTTTACCACGAAGGGTGATCTCACCGGTCATTGCAAGAAACGGCTTCAGTTTTTTCCCGGTAAAAGCAGAAGCGATGGATGACATCATGGTTATCCCGGCCGAGGGGCCATCTTTCGGAATCGCTCCCTCAGGCACGTGGACGTGAATATTAGTAGTTGCAAATCTCTCTGGGTCAATTCCTAATTCTGAGGCATGCGACTTTATAAAACTTAATGCGGTGCTTGCAGATTCCTTCATCACGTTTCCAAGGTTACCGGTAAGCGTGAGTTCACCTTTCCCTTTGCTTAAGCTGGTTTCGATAAAGAGAATATCGCCACCTACGTAGGTCCATGCGAGCCCAATGGAAACACCGGCAGGTTGATTTTCCTGGTAGAGGTCCTTGTCAACTGTTTCCGGGCCGAGAATTTTTCTAACGTCCTCAGTGCGAATAGATGCCTCATGCTTTTCATTCATTGCAACCTGCTTAGCTACTGAACGCATCACTGAAGCAAGCTTCCTTTCAAGATCACGCACACCTGATTCGCGGGTGTAATTCTCAATGATAAATTCCAGCACCCGATCGGTGAGCTTTATCTGCTTCGCCTTAAGCCCATGAGCCTCACGCACTTTTGGAATGAGATGACGTTTGGCGATCTCGATTTTTTCCTCAATCGAATATCCGCTGATCTCGATCACTTCCATCCTGTCACGCAAAGCCGGCTGGATGGTGTTCAAAGAGTTTGCCGTAGCAATGAACAGAACTTTTGAAAGATCATATTCCAGTTCGAGATAATTATCGTAAAACTTATTGTTCTGTTCAGGATCAAGCACTTCGAGCAATGCAGACGATGGATCGCCTCTGAAATCAGTCCCTACTTTATCCACTTCATCCAGGATGAAAACCGGATTAGAAGATTGTACTTTTTTCAATGATTGAACAATGCGCCCAGGCATCGCACCAATGTAGGTTTTGCGGTGTCCGCGAATCTCCGATTCATCATGCAAGCCACCCAGCGACATCC
>CAYOYI010000113.1:2812-10607 GCA_964408105.1 uncultured Chitinophagaceae bacterium
ATTTTCGGCCGATGGCACTTGCGATCGAGCGCCCAAGTGAAGTTTTACCTACTCCCGGAGGGCCAACAAAACAAAGAATTGGAGATTTCATGTCTCCTTTTAACTTTAACACCGCCAGATATTCAAGAATTCTTTCCTTCACCTTTTCCAATCCGTAGTGGTCATTATCTAAAATTGTCCTGGTTTTTTTAAGGTCAATTTTATCATCGGTATAAATTCCCCACGGCAATTCCAGTAAAAGGTCGAGATAATTAAGCTGTACCGGATATTCAGCTGAGTTAACGTGCATGCGTTCCATGCGTTCGATCTCCCGGCTGAAAACATCGGCTACTTCCTTGCCCCACTTTTTCTTGGTTGCTTTTTCCTTCAGGCGTTTAATGTCCTGATTGGAAGATTCCCCTCCCAATTCTTCCTGCATGGTTTTGATCTGCTGATGCAGGAAATATTCGCGTTGTTGTTTTTCAATATCAGTTCTAACCTTTGATTGTATCTTGTTTTTTAGCTCCAGCAATTGAAGTTCTGTATTCAAATGTTTCAAAACCAACTGCGCGCGATCAAAGATTGAATCTATTTCCAAAATCGCCTGCTTGTCCTTCAGTTCAGTGTTGAGATTCGAGGAAATGAAATGCATCAGGAAAGTTGGATTATCAATATTCTTCAGCATCACCGATGCCTCAGAAGGAATATTGGGTGACAACTTGATAATGTCGGCAGCAAGGTCCTTCAATGATGCAGTGAGTGCGAGAAACTCTTTTTGGTCTTTGGCCGGCTGATCTTTCAGCAGCTCAATCTTTGCACGCATGAAGGGCTCCTCCCCGAGTATCTCCACCGTCTTAAACCGCTGCCTTCCCTGGATGATGACGGTAGTGCTGCCATCTGGAATTTTCAACAGCCTGACGATGCGTGCAATCGTTCCTATAGAATTCAGATCCTTCTTCTCCGGGTCTTCAATGTTTGCGTCTTTCTGGGATAAAACGCCAACGATACGGTTGCCCTTGTAGGCTTCCTTCACCGCCTTAATGGATTTATCTCGACCTACCGTGATAGGAATCACTACCCCGGGGAAAAGAACCGTGTTTCTTAAAGGTAAAATGGGCACTTCATCCGGAATTGGTTCCTTTTCCTTTTTATCAGCATTCTCCGTATCTAAATCAATAGATATCATAGGTAGAAACTCAACATCGTCTTCCTGTAAAAAATTTTTCATTCTAATCAGATTTCAGTTTGAGGACATTTTGGCGTATTAAGCCTAAAAATACAAGCCTAAACTATTAGTCAATAAACATGCCATCAGGATTTTTCTTTTGGAAAGCCTATAACGGGCAGAATTGCAGGCGTATCTTGAGGGCAATTCGAAACCCAAGTTCCAAGCTATTAGCAAATTTATTCAGATACCGCCAATTATAGCTTCTTTAACAGGAACACTGTTGATACTATACGCAATTTCCCCATTGGGAATAGGAGTTGCCGAAGATACCGTTTCCTATCTCGCTGCTGCGAAAAGCTTTGCGGAACAAGGTAAAATATTGACGCTGGGCGGCTTCCCGTCCTCCAGGTGGGGGCCGCTCTACCCCATTCAATTAGCAATTCTCGAAAAACTTCCCTTCGCTATAACTGACAGTATGGCTGCCTATAATATTTTGCTTTTCATCCTCACCATTTTCACCACATGGAAACTTATTTCTATGAGCATTGAAAGAACATTTTTCAGGTACGCAGCACTTACTTTTATCACACTATCCTACGCCATTGTCCAGATCTATTGTTCTATGGAAACAGAGCCACTGTTCCTCCTGCTTATTAATATCTCCATTTTGTTGCTGATTAAGTTTTACGGCCAAAGCAAATTCAGCACACTCTTATTGATGGGTTTGATTTGCGGAATCGCCATCATGCATAGGTATCCGGCAGTTTTTATGCTACCGGTAATCGGTTTTTTTCTCCTTTGGAAGATAAAAGACTATAAGTCATTAATTAAGGTACTCGTGATGCTGGCCATAGCAACGGTGCCGATAACGCTCTGGATTGGCAGAAACTATTTACAGACAGGAACGCTCACCGGTGACCGTGATCCCGGTGGTTATTTGTTTTGGAAAAACATGCTGGTGCTGGCAGATACTTTGACTTCATGGGTATTGCCTATGAAAGTGCCGATCATCCTTCGCATGCTGATCATCTTCCCGCTTTTCTTTATTTTATTCGTATTCTCTGCTCCAGTGAAAAAATTTCCGAATGCGATTCATATGCTTATGATTTCCTCATATTTGAGCGTGCTCACAGCTTCCTATATAACCGATATTGAAGAGCCTCGCGATCGGTTGGTTGCGCCAATTCTTATTTCACTGAGCATTGTGCTTTTTTCTGGAATGGAGCGAATAAGCTCTTCAATTGACCAGGGACGAATGACACCATTGATATTTAAAGCGCTCGTGGTTCTATGGCTTCTGTACCCAACTATCAGAATTGTAAAGAATGTAAACCAATGGCATTCCACAGGAGTTGATATTTATAACGACCCGGCATGGAAAAATTCTGCAACCATAAAATGGATCAGCGAAAACGACTTAGACAGTAAAACATTTAGCAATGACATCTTTGCCATTTATTATTTCACGGGAAAACTTTCGGGCTTTGTTCCCAAGACTCTGTATGTAAAACGATTTAAAAAATTCTTTGGTAACGTTCAGGAAGGAAACTACCTGATCTGGTTCGAGAATAAAACATGGTACCGGTGGCATGATATAAGCTATCTTCAAAAGAATCTTGAGCTGGAAGAAGAAATGAAATTTTCTGACGGAACAATTTACCGCATCACCAAAAAGAACATCAATCCCTGATGGCACGCACATCACAATTGGTACAAATCGGTAAAAGAAAGATCGAGCTTTCGAATCTGAAAAAAGTACTCTATCCCGATGTGCCGACCATTAAGGCAGAAGTGATTGAATATTACCTCTCCATTGCTCCTACGATTCTTTCGCATATCAAAAACCGTCCGCTGTCCATGGTGCGCTATCCTGATGGAATTGACGGAGAACTTTTTTTTCAAAAGAACCGCCCCAACTGGGCGCCCGACTGGATTGAGTACGTTTCGCTCGGAAGCGGAAAGGAAAAGAAAGATTATATCCTTGCAACTGAAGAAGCAACGTTAGTGTGGCTTGCAAATCTCGCGTGTCTTGAGCTGCACCAGATACAGGCCTACAAACCTCACTATGATAGACCCGACTATTTTGTTTTTGACCTTGACCCACCAGAAGGATATGACTTCAAAAAAATAGTTGAGATAGCCTTTGACCTGAAAGATCACATTGAAACATTTGGGTACAATGTATTTGCAAAAACAACCGGTGGAAAGGGCGTTCATCTTGTTTTGCCGATTGAACCAAAATGGACTTACGATGAGGTGTTTGAAGCCGCTCAGATTATTGCAAAACCATTCGTAGAAAAATTTTCAGCCACTACTACACTCCATTTGAAAAAAGACGCACGTAAGGGCCGCGTGCTGATTGACATTTTCCGTAATCGCAACGGGCAAACGATTGTCTGTCCCTACAGCCTGCGCGGAAAACCCGGAGCGCCCGTCTCCACTCCGCTCACCTGGGAGCAATTAGGAAATACCGCTGACCCGAAAGTTTTCAATCTGAAATCTGTTTTGGAACAAGTGAAAAAGGAAGGAGATGTATGGGAAGCTTTTGCTGCTCATGCGGTTGAGCTGCATACTAAACGTAAAGTGGTGGTTTCAAAAGTAACCAAGTTGAAACCATCCAAAAAGCATAAAACTCCTGAACAGTTAGAAACCTATTCAAAAAAACGTGACTTCTCTAAAACTCCAGAGCCCGGCCCCGCTCCCGTTCTTGGAACCGGAAATGGATTTGTAGTACATCGTCATCACGCTTCTCATTTACATTATGACTTAAGGCTTGAACAAAATGGTACGCTAAAATCCTGGGCGGTGCCGAAAGGGATGCCTCCCTTGCCCGGCATCAAACGGCTCGCGGTGCAAACCGAAGATCACCCGATGGAGTATCTCACATTTGAAGGCACAATTCCCAAAGGTCAATATGGCGGTGGGGATATGTGGGTGTATGCTCAGGGAAAATATGAGATCACAAAAAACAAAAAGGACGGAAGCTTTTATTTCAAGTTGAGCAGCAAAGAACTGAATGGCGAGTACCGCACCTATCCTATCAAAGGAAAAAAAGAATGGCTGCTCGAGCGTGTTGATAAGCCGCAAGTGAATTATCTGCATGATCTCATCGAGCCGATGCTGGCCGATACAAGAAACGATGTGCCGCTTGGCGATGAATACATTTATGAGGTGAAGTGGGATGGTATTCGCGCAATGATCTCACTGGATGAAGGAAAGCTGACTATCCGCAGCAGAAACCAACGGGATATTACGGCACAGTTTCCCGATCTGAATATTCCTGAGAAAGCCTTCCGTGCAACCTGCGGATTATTTGATGCGGAAATTGTTTGCCTTGAAGAAAATGGCAAGCCAAATTTCAAAACTGTCATTAACCGGCTGATGCAATCCACACCAGGTGGTATTGAGCGCGGGGTAAAAAAATATCCGGCTTTTTGCTACGTGTTCGATTGCCTGTATCTGGACGGGCGTCCGCTCATCAACGAGCCGCTGATGCGCAGACGCGAGTGGATGGCTGATGCGGTCAGGAAAGATTCACCATACCGGGTCAGTGAAGTAATAGAGGACGGCAAAGCTTTATTTGAGGCGGCTAAAAAGCTTGGCTTGGAGGGTATCATGGCAAAAGTGAAAGACAGCAAATACCTCCCAGGCAGGCGCACAACAAGCTGGATGAAAATTAAAGTGCGCAACACAGCAGATGCCATCATCATCGGTTACACGCAGGGCAAAGGCGACCGCGAGGTTTTGTTTGGCGCATTGCATCTCGGTGAATATGTTAATGGTGAATTAGTATATCGCGGGAAAGTTGGAACCGGCTTCGACCAGCAGTTGATGAAAGAGATTTTCTCAGAGCTAAAAAAGCTAAAAGAGATAAAACGTCCGGTGAAAGAAAAACCTATTGACAACAATGTAACCACCTGGATCGAGCCTAAGCTTATTTGCGAAATTCAATATTCAAGTATGACAAATAACAATACTTTTAGGGAGCCGGTGTTTTTGAGGTTGAGGTTGGATTTAGGGTGATAGTTAGCTTACTTCAGGAGCTTTATTATGTTTTGTGGTGATTGCATCATACAATCTGAACCCTACCATCAGCGCTGCTGAAAAAGAGCCAAGGAAAGTAACAATATTATTGAAGGCGCCCTGTTGAGTAGCGAAAATAAAAATGCCCAGAGCCAGGATCACAAGAAGCAGAGGGGTTCGGAACTGGCTCCAAGCACCTGTCTTTCTTGCTTCAAATTCCATTTTAAGAGCCTCATCTTTTTCAACCACAGAAAGCATGAAGTTTCTGAAGCTATGATTCATAATTTTGAGATGTCCGTAGTCATTGATGATAATGCCTTTTTGCATCAAGGTATTTATGGCTTGCGTGCTTTTGCTGCCGAAGTTGCTGTGGCATCAAAAAGGTAGTTTGATGTTGATCTTTAGAAGGTTGATTTAGCGCATTTCAACAATCTTACGAAACGCTTTTTACCAGCGCATTAAACTGCTCATGAAGCACCTTATCCAATACAGCATTCATCGTGACAGCAGGCTGAACCCGCTTGATTCCCCGCAATCCCCTTGTAATTCCCTTTGGTGCTTCAACCTTTTTTATCTGTGATTTCGCTTGTTTCTCTATATTTTCCAATTTGGTTTTCGCGCTGGCAGATGCCGATTTCTTCATGTTCGCCAGGCGTTGTGCGGCATTCCGTCCCTTTGAAGTATAAAGCAGATGCATCATTTCCTTATCACGGATATCCATAGTAAGTGGAGCTTCGGCTTCATACATTTTATCGCCTGACCGATGCAGCCTGAAAGCGCCCGCTCTCTTTATTCCTTTAGAAACTGAAGCAGGTTTGTAATCTGCAGGAGAGTACTGCAGCAGCTTATCGGCATCTAAGATTCCCTTGCCGAGTTGGTTAGGCTTCCATCCTTCCGGAATGCGAGCACTTTGCTCAAGCGCCCAGCGGAAAGCATCCACTCGGCTGCGACCTGTAATGCCGGCCAACTCCTTCCTGAAATGGTGCAGCCACATAGCAGCCGCTGCAGCAACATGTGGTGTGGCAAAGCTTGTTCCCGATCCATAGGTGTTTAAAAAGGCCTGGCTGTCATCACCGGTGCGTGTGGTTTGCGCGACATACACATTTTCACCGGGAGCGCTAATGTCAACATCCTCACCGTAGCAACTGCCCTCCCATTTCTTGTCATGCACATTTACAGCGCCTACCGCAATGGCATTTGTATAACGTGCAGGCCACACGACAAATCCTACATTATTGCCGGCAGCACAACACACAATTACTCCCTTGTCGTAAGCGTATCTCAATGCCTCCAGCCAGCTTCTGCGTGGAGGCGCTCCTCCCATGCTCATTGTAATGACACTACATCCCACGTCCACCGCTTTGCAAATCGCTTCGCTGATATAACTGTGGAAGACATGCACAACACTCTTTGCAATTCTGAAAGCCTGAAATGGCGCGTCAGGCCACACTCCTTTCTGAATACTGGAAGGATTAGGGAGGAAATCACTCCCGATTATCACAGAAGCCGTTGATGTTCCATGTCCCGGCTGGCGTAGCGCCCCGTCAATAAGAGGGTCATAAGGGTCTCCGTCACTATCCAAAAAATCGTAACCATGCACGACACGGCTACCCAATCCCGGGTGGTAAGTGTAGCCGGTATCTAATTGCCCGATTCTTACCGTCACCGGTCCGGATTTGTCCACCCGGTCACGCGCCTGGATAAAGCTCGTGGATTCATGATTCCAGAGTGTGCTGATCTCGCCCGTGGAGTAATCTTCATCGCTGTCATAAGCCCCCGTTTGCCGGTGAGCGATTCCAAGCGTTTGAGCAACGGGATCGGCTTCGATCACCCCACCTATTTTTAACAACGCTGCTGCAATATCCCAAACGTTTTTGCTCGCTTTAGTTTCAAACCTAAAGAAGCGTGATAATTCGGGTGGTGCATCTTTGTAGTAGGGCCACGGCCGTTGTACTTTAAATTTTTTTGCAATCCGGTCAAGACATTGTTCGCGTAATGTGGGATTGCCGGTGAGGAAGAGTTCGATGATCTTTTTGGGCATGATGGTGTCAAGAATTAGCTTATCATATTTCTCTTCCAAAATGTTTGGTGTCTATCCATTCTGCTTTTGTCATTGTCCACCAATCGTCAGCTAATCCTTCAAGAATATACTCATAAGGGAGATAGCCATAGCCGTTAATGCCCCATTCCTTACCCCAACTGTTGCGAATCATAATGGCTCCTCTTTGAACGTTCTTCGGGTTTGCCGGATGAATAATTTCTATCTCCTCATCATACCCCACTGCCATCACTGCGTGTCCTCCTTCCACCTCTTCGGTCGTTTCCGGGAATGGAATGAAGCCTTGGTTAGCAAGATCGGTATCCAGACTAGTGAAACAGGTAAATCCAAACATAGACGGCAGTCCCTTCCGTAAATGCTCTTTAATATTGTCCAGCAGTTGTTTCTTCGTAATGTTTCCCGCATCAAGCCGGTAATACAACAGCGCCTGGTAGTTCTGGGCAAAGGAGTAGTGAAAAGCATCCGGTTCTTTTTTGAAATCCTTTTCGATGTAGGGCCAGAATTTTTCGGGTACCAGGCCGAAAAGCACCATAGCCGCCATGGTAGTGCGCAAATAAGCTCCGTCA
>CAYOYI010000114.1:0-10596 GCA_964408105.1 uncultured Chitinophagaceae bacterium
GCTCTTAATTCCGAGATTTTTCCTCCGGCCTGAGGATTAGATTCAAAAACTGTGACCTTAAAACCCTTGTTAGCTAGCCGAATAGCAGCGGCAAGCCCTCCGATTCCGGATCCAATGACAGCACAGGTTTTCACAAATACGTTCAGCTAACTTAAGGAAGGAGCAAGCTATTTCCCTTTTTCGCTTTTCTCCAGGCCAAAATATTTTCTCAGAAGCTTTGAATGCTTCGCAGCTTCCATCACTTCTGTAAATTCGTGCGCCCCCTGCTTGATGTTTGTTACAGCCTGCTTCAGGTCATTAGCCAGCAAGGTATCATAAACCAGCGCATTGAGTGTTCCTTCATTTGTTTTTATACTGGTGCCGACTGTATTTATGGTTGCAATAAAATTATCAATGCTGTCCAATGAGGTATTGATGCTTTTGCTGAAAGCTTGCAAATCATAAATGATGTTTTTAAACTGCGCTGCTGTGACGGAATCATTTATGATCATTCCTGCAAGCGTTTCATCGCTATTAATGTTCCTGAGCGTGAATTTTAAACCTTCCATGAACTCAACGGTCTTTTTGCTTGTGGCCTTAAGATTCTTAATAGTTTCAATCAAATCATTCGCCATTGCAGGGTCTTTCACCAGCATGCCCAGCGTACCCTGTCCTTCGTTGATAGCTTGCGTGATTTTTAAGAGATCAGCCGTGAGCAATGCCGCATTCTCATTTGTAACATTTAAGGTGCTGAGCATATCTGCTCCGCTGATCCTGCTGTAAGACTTGATGAAATCCCCTGATTCCAGGATTGCAGGGTCTCCATCACCGGGAATGATATTTATAAGCATGCTCCCGACAAGGCCATCACTGCCCACGGTAGCCACCACGTCCTTTTTCATGTGCTGCCTGATCTTCTCATTGATCCTCATTTCCACCAAAACAGCGGTATCACTCATCATTTCAAGTTTGCTCACCGTTCCTACGTTGATACCCGAGTACCGCACGTTGTTTCCAATCTGTAATCCGTTTACATTTCTAAAAACCGAATTCACCGTGAAAGTCTTTCCGAATAAGCTTTGTTTGTTACCGATAAAATATATCGCTACCGCAAAAAAGATCAGGCCAGCTACTACAAAAATTCCCAACCTGATTTTTTGACCTATTCTCTTTTCCATTTCATGATTATTTAAAAAACGCCTGAACTTTAGGATCCTTCAACTCTGATAATTCTTTGAATGTGCCTTCCGCATAATTAATGCCATCCACAAGAATAACCATCCGGTTGGCAATTACCCTCGCACAATCCATATCATGCGTGATGATCAGCGATGAAGTGTTGTATTTCTTCTGAATGCTTAGCATCAGCATGATGATCTCCTTGGAAGTGATCGGATCCAGTCCGCTTGTTGGCTCATCATACAGAATGATTTTTGGTTTTAGTATAAGCGTCCTTGCCAACGCAATTCTTCTTTTCATTCCACCGGATAGTTCGGCAGGCATCATGTCAATTGCGTGAACCAGTCCCACATTTTCCAGCGCCTCATGAACAAGCCCATCCAAATTTTGATCAGCGCCTAATTTATCCTTATGTCTTCTCCAGGGGAACTCGAGGTTTTCCCGCACCGTCATGGAATCGTAAAGCGCGCTCCCCTGAAATAAAAATCCTATTTCAGTTCTCAGGTCATCAAATTCGTCCCTGTTCATTCCTATAATATCCTTGCCAAAAACATTTACCGATCCGCTGTCAATTTCCACCAATCCAACTATGCACTTGATCATCACCGTTTTGCCTGAACCCGATTTCCCGACTACCACCAAATTCTCCCCTTCATAGAGCGACAGGTTAAATCCATTAAGCACTTTATTACTTCCAAAAGACTTATGCAAGTCTTTCAACTCCATAACAAGTTTTCGCTTGTCAGGCGCAGTTGCCGTAGCATTCATGTCTGCTTCCCTCTTCATAAATCATAAAATATATCAGCAACCAGCACCGCAAGAAAATCAATCACAAAAAGAAGCATGGATGCAATCACTACAGCCTCATTAGCCGCCCGACCAACACCCTCCGTTCCTTTATCGGAATTATAGCCTTTGAAGCAACCGACAATTCCGATGGCAAATCCGAAAAAGAATGACTTAATCGTAGCAGGTATTAAATCTCCGAAATCAAGCGCATCAAACATTTTATTGAAGTAAAGCTGAAAAGAAACCGCACCCTTAGTATTTTCAACCAGGAAAGAGCCGAAAAGTGAGATCGTATCTCCCAAAACCACCAGCACCGGCAGCATGAGTGTGGCTGCGAGAACACGCGTGACCACCAGGTACTTAAACGGATTCGTCCCGGAAACTTCCATTGCCTCAATTTGTTCGGTTACCTTCATCGAGCCTAATTCCGCGCCAATACTCGAACCGATTTTCCCCGCACATATCAGCGCTGTTAGCACCGGGCCTATTTCACGAATGATAGAAATGCCGACCATATTTGGCATCCATGCAACCGCTCCAAGTTCTTCGAGCGTGGGTCTGGTCTGAAGCGTTAAAACTACGCCCATGATAAAACCAGTCGTAGCAACAAGCGGTAAAGATTTGTATCCGATAAAAAAAGACTGTCGAACAAACTCACCGATCTCGATCGGAGGCCGGAATACCTCTTTAAAGAAGCGCCCAGTGAAATAAGACAGGTCACCCGTTTCAGTAAAAAAATCTTTAAACAAATTTTTAAACGGAACCTTTACCATCGCACGATTTTAGTGAATTACGAATTTACACGGCATGATTAAAATCATTTCAACAGTGGGTACCGCATTTTATCTTTACACCACGGTGAAAATGAATCACCTGAATTAACAATTTTTAAAAACCAAAATAACCAAGTTATGCCAACAAAAAAATCGAAACCGGCAGCAAAAAAATCCCAAGCCGGTGAAACGTTAAAAAAACTCTTTTTTGCAGGATTAGGGCTTGCTGAAGAAACCAACAATAAGCTTCACCAAAGGTTCAACGCACTTGCCAAAAAGGGACAAGCACATGAAGGAGAGATCAAAAAAGCGGTAGATGACATTCGCAAGACTGCCCAAACCAGAAGGAAGGAACTCGAAAAAAAGTTTACGGAACTGGTAAAGCAAAATGAATTGGTGAAATCAAAGGAGTTTCAATCGCTTCTGAAGAGGTTGGAAACCCTTGAAGTGAAGGCTGCGCCAAAGAAAAGTGCGGCAAAAAAAAGAAGTAAGCCCCGCAAGGTTGCTGTTGCTTGAAGCCTAAGGTAGAATCGGGTATGTAAATCTAAAAAAGGAAGAGTTTACTCTTCCTTTTTTTCCGTCACATGAACTTCAAAGTAATCTTCTTCCTTCACCAGCACCCACTCGTGAGGAATTTTCCTTGAGTTGTCGATCCACACATGGAAGCCGGCATTGGTGAACCGGGAATCCAAAGAACGAACCACATCATCCATTTCGGGACATTTTGAGTTGCTTTCACACATGTTCTTTGAAGAATACTTATAGCATATCTCGGTGGGCTGCGTTTTGCCGTTTTTTGGTACATTCTGATAGCGGAAATAATAGAAAATAGCCCGCTTTTTGTCCTTGGATACGTACGAAATAAAATTGTGAAGACTATCCCTTACTTCCAAGGGTCCGGTCATATCCTTGCGTTCATTTTTCAACGCCTTGATTATGTATGCCTTACTATACCCGAGATAATTTTGCCCCTTGCATGCAAGGGAAAACACTCCAACAAATACAATGATCAGTATTCTCATACTTCAGGCTTTCTTAGTCTTTCCCTAAAATCGTTTTCACATTCCTGATCTGGTTCTGCTTCTGTTGAGAGGTCTGACCAGAAGGCTCGCTTTGCTTCGCCTCGTCACCACAATCATTGTTCACGATTGTGGCATCATTGGGATTGAGTAAGAGCTTACTCGTTAATGACGGAGCTCCGGTAGACTTTGCGGGCTCTTCACACTTGGGAGACAAGTCAACAACTTTTGCATCTTCCGATTTAGGTACTACAACCTTAGGTTCACTGAACTCAAGGCACTCAGGGCTGATGTGCCCTGAAGAACATTGCGGATCTTTATAGGGTTGCTTGAGAATTGCCTTTTTCTGCTCCGCTGTAAGTTTAAGGAAGCCTTCATAAGTCACATAATAAGGGATATATCCTTTGCGCTGAGTTTCTAAAAAGAAGGTGCGAACTGTAATATTCTTATAATAGGCCCCCAGGCTTTCATCGAAAATCATCCCCGCTTCGTCACGATTACTTAGATATTGATATTTACCGTCATCGGTAATTCTGTATTCCGTTTGTTGAGCTGCGGCATCACTTATTCCAATGATGCCGCCAATTAGCAGGGTTAAAAAAACAGATTGCGTATTCATAATATTGAGCTTACTGTACAAGAGTAAGAACATGAAACCATTTTACCAATGACATTCATCACCTTAAAAGCAATTTGCTTAGGTCTGCTTAAAACAGCTTTGAGATAAAAAGATCAAAAATTTCGACAAGGATCAGAATAATTATTATCAACTCAAGCAAGCTGCTTTCCCGCTGGTGGTAAATATCCCTGAAAACTTTAAGGTTGTCTTCGATGATCCTGATGGTGTACTCCAACTCGCTGAAACGCATCCGCAGGTCAAAGTGCTTGCTAAGCCCCTGATGCAGCTTATCAAGAAAAAAATCATCCCATACGACATCCGGGGCATCAAATATGTAAATGTTTTCTGCAACATCATTTTGGGTATTCAAAGCTTTCCCTAAAAATTTGAGCATATTTTTCCTGCTTATTCGCAGCTTACCCATTGTCTCAAGCCGAGTCGTAAAACCTTTTACTTCTGCAAGCAGGTTTTCCGTTACCGAAAGGAAATAATCAATCGCAACAGACTGCGCAAGATTCAGCATCGTAATACGGATTACTTTAGCGTCCAGATTTCCTAGGATTACTCTGTCGAATTCAAAGGCTATATCATTTCCAGGCTTAACACTAATATCAAAATCATCCCGCAGCCAATTTGGCAGCGGATTCTTTTGATAGGCTTCCAGTGATTTTATTGTTTGGTTTATTTCCGCTTCTTTATAACCAGTGAAGGCCGTTACGCCATAATTGGTAAAATACTGATACCTGCCATTCCCGGTTTCATAGAAAAGCTCTGATGAAGAATCAGCCGCAGGCGTGTTTGAAAAAAAAGATTTGATGCCTTTAAGATCAAGCTGATAAGCAACAAGAAATGCGCTTACTTTAATCGTGGTTTCCATCTCAAATTCACTTTAAATATAAAACTGAAAGTTAAGGTAAGCTTAATGACACTCCCCTATTTCATGCACATCGGGTTTTTCAAATGGAAGCTGAAGTTCAGATTCCTCATATTCCACAGAAGCCGTGCTGGAATGGCGCATGGCTTTTTTAAAATCGTAAATATCCTTTAGTTCAATCCTTTCCCCGTCTTCATTGATCACTTCTAAATCATACCTGAATTTCACTTTCGTTCCCACGGGCGAATGATAGTAAATTATCCAGGCATCACCTTCCCCTGTACCAACACAGCCGTTCGAGTAGGCCTTGCCCAGGGTATTGGGATTTGTTGTCGGGTGGATCAACGACCCCAATCGCCTGCCGCCAATAGCCGGTTCCATCCATGGTATCTGTGGCATGGCGGTGTACTCTCCATCATCACGCTTAGTGGTATTATACCGCTCACCGTTGACCGGATTTACAAAGATGGGATTCCTTTCAATCCTCACTATTTCACCCTCGCCAATTGGAGTTTGAAGGCTTACCGTACGTTTTGCCGTTTTCAGATATTTGCTTTCGTTTCGTCCTACCCTTACGGTGAATGTATGCTTCACTGAATCCATTTCAATGATTCTCAGTTTATATTCGGGAATATTAACGTCAATGACGGTGTTATTGAGACGCCTTTGGATATCCGTAGCCTCCTGGGAATTTGGAATATTGATTGAGTCTCCTTTTTTTAAAACCACCAAATCACGCTGGTCATAAACAAAAATTCCCCTTTCCATCATTTTGTAGTAATCGAAGCTGGCGAGGGTATCAATTATCCAATCATTTGCCCTCACAAGAATATGTTCAGTCAAGGGATAATCTGCTACCGAATCAAACTGTGCTACAATACTGTCAATGTAGGGGAAATATTGCCTGATAGTAATATCACGTGCTACCAGAAAACATAAGGCGCTATCAGCTTTTTCATCTAAATCTGGGAAGTCCCTGTTTTGTTGGACCGATGCTTCACTTTTGGCTATAGGCTGAGGTGCGCAGGAATAAAGAAGAACTATTAAGATAATACTGCTAAAAACAAATCTCATTTCACCAGATTAATCGAGCTAAAATAAGATGGGTTGCATGAACGAAACAATGATGAAAATCACAAACCACATCTGCTAAAAAAAAGAATTTTGATGGCAATTCACAGAGAACCGCTTTTGATGAACTTAGTTAACCTCATCACGCTTTATCGCATCGTTACCGCTCCGTTGCTGCTGTTTCTTGTGATCACAGGTTACATGGATATTTTCAAATGGCTGCTGGTATTAAGTTTCCTGACAGATGCAATTGATGGAATTCTTGCCAGAAAACTTAATGCAGTAAGTATTCTCGGAGCAAGGCTTGACTCCATTGGTGATGACCTGACATTTGCTGTTGCGGTTATAGGACTGGCAATCACACGACCCGATTTTATTATGGAACAGTGGCTGATCATTTCCATACTACTGCTGTTATTTTTTATCCAGCTCTTCGCAGCACTATACAGGTATGGTAAAATCAGCAGCTTTCACACTTATCTCGCCAAGATTGCTGCAATCCTGCAGGCGATTTTCCTCATGGCTTCATTCTTTTTTTCAGAAATCCCTTATACCCTATTTTATGTTGCCTGCGCTTTTACGGCAATTGATTTGCTTGAAGAAATTATACTGGTAAAAATCATTCCTGAATGGAGAACCGATGTGAAAGGCTTGTATTGGGTAAGAAATAGCTCCAAATAATCAGTGCGCCCAGTTACTAAAACATGTTTACTTTGAAGAAAGCTAATGAAACATATTCAGCTTAGGACAATCAAATCATTGCTGCTTGCAATAGTTTGTTGTGTTGCGAGCGGCACATTAGCGCAATCTCCCTTCCCGTTCAGAAGCATGCACTTAGATGTTTCCCGCCACTTCTTTCCGGTGGAGATAGTCAAACAATACATTGATTCCTTATCTAAATACAACTTCAATCATTTTCATTGGCACCTTACTGATGACCAGGGGTGGAGAATAGAGATCAAAGGGTATCCGTTGCTGACAGAAATAGGCGGATGGAGGATAAGTGAGAATGGAGAACGTTATGGCGGCTATTATACACAAGAGCAGATCAAAGGCATTGTTACTTATGCATCTCAGCGTGGTATCGAAATCATTCCAGAAATAGATCTGCCCGGACACATGTCCGCTGCAATTGCTGCTTATCCCTGGCTGAGTTGTGACCAGACAGAAATTGAAGTGCCGACAAAGTGGGGAATCCATAAAACAATTTTATGTCGAACGGACACTGTAAGCACTTTTGTTAAGAATGTGCTGAACGAAGTATGTGAATTATTTCCGGGGAAGTACGTGCATATCGGAGGAGATGAAGTACCCAAAAAAATATGGCGTAAAAACGATGATGTAAAACAATTGAAAAAGGACCAAGATCTCCGCACACTCCAGGAAGTGCAGAACTATTTTATGAATGACATAGCAAAATATCTTCGGTCGAAAGGAAAAACAGTTATTGTATGGGGAGAGGTGACACGATCAGAATTCAGCAAAGACTGGGTGGTGATGAGCTGGCGCGGAAAAATTGCCGGAATACGTGCAGCAAAGAACGGAAACCAGGTTGTGATGGCACCAAGGTTTTTCTGCTATTTCGATTATCCGCAATCACGCAAGGAAAAGAAAACAGCATGGTATCAGACTTATACTACCAATGAAAAAGTCGCCCGGTTCAGTCCTCTCGTAAAACGATTATCTGAAGAAGAAAACAAACTTATCATCGGTGGTGCCGGAATGTTGTGGACGGAGCATGTACCTAACTCAAGCAGGCTGTGGCATCAGCTATCGCCACGCGCTGCTGTTCTTGGCAAAGTGCTGATGCAAGGCCCAAAAGCGGAACACTGAGTCAATTTGGTATTTCAACTACTTTATCCAGCTCCCCTTCCAATTGAAGCAGCCAGAAATCGTTCAGCGGAAAGAAAACGGGGCCAATTTTAAAAACCTCCCAGCCAAGCAGTAAATCAATTGAACTATTGTTCACTGCTACTAACGGGCAATAACCAAGCTTGCCGAGATCATGCCACTTGTTTCCGATCACGGTATAATCAAGATACTGGTCACCCTCCCAGCCTCGTGGAAATTTTTTCCCCTTTGCATCCAGCAATTCGTAATGCCCGAAAGAAATTTGATTTCCTTTTTTGTCAATCAGTGCTGTAGTTGGGGGATTCAATCCGGTTTGCTTCAACCGTACGTTCCAACCTCTGATCCTTCCGGTTTGCGGGTCATTGTAAAAAATTTTCCGAAAGGTCTTCCAAAGTATTTTATGCATAATAGGCGGAAGACTTAAGTCAATGCCAAGGTACATTTTTCCGGCAACAGCATTACTATCGATGGCATGACCATTTTTCATGACTTCAAAAAGCTGCCGGTTGTTCATCTTAAGAAGATCTTCCTTGGTAATCATAACAGATAATTTGGGTTCTAATTTACATTTTCATTCAATCCAAGATTGTGCAACAATGGCAGCAACAGCCATGATTGACGTCATCGGGTTTACTCCAATGTTAGATGGAAAGAGTGAAGAATCAGCAATCACCAACCCATCAACTCCCTCTATCTGAAATTTTTCACGCACATTCACTCCACAGAAAAAATGGGTTGCAGCCATGGGCATGATACCCGGTTTTGGCGGAATGTGCTGAATTGCCTGCGCCTGCTCCTTAGAAGTGATTACTTCAGGAGCGCCATACACCGCGGGCCACACTTCAATAGCACCTGCATCAACCATTGCTTCCGCAAGAATGGATAATCCGCGGAGCAAATTTTGCCTGTCCTTATTTGTGGGGGAATATGAAACCAGGGGGCCGAACGGCCCGCTCAAAACACTCCCTCTTGCTTCTGCCTTACCCGCAACTCCCCATAACGCCACATGATCCAATTTTTCCAATCTCTCTGCTAAAGTTTTTCCGACACCGGGAACCCGTGCTGCTCTGAAAGCGCGAGGCATCCCGAGGCTTTCAAACTTGATGTGTTCCTTGCTCCAATGGAGACTCTGTGCCGATTGTGTTGCTTCCGGTATTCCGAAAGTTTTGTACGGAAATAATCCAGCCATAGCGACTCCCGGATGACATTGGAAACCATTACCGTAAACCCGGATTCTGTTTTGTTTCAAGAGCCAGGGTGTTTGTATAGCGCTCGCTGCCATGATCACCGCTTTCCGGGCACGGGCAGTAAATTTTCTCCCGGATGCAAACTCCGCGCTTACACCGGCAGCGCGATTCTTCTCAACAAGAATCTTTTTGGCTTTGCAATTGGAATAAACTTTAGCTCCTTTTGAAATTGCCTGAGGGATAAGCTTTACATCAACACTTTGCTTGGCATTATTCGGACAACCTTGCAAACATCTTCCCGATCCCTTACAACCTTTAGCGTTTCGCTTAATCGGTTCTGCTTTGTCACCTAATGCTTTCAACAATGTCCCGCCATTCCCACCTAAAAGGTCAGTCGGAGTTTCTTCAACATGCAGAATTTCATCAATCCAATCTTGCGCATTGAGCAAAGACTTCCACGGTAGTAGCTGTTCCCATTTTCTATCCTGCTCTACCCACTCTTTCCAAACCCATTCAGGGAACCTGATCTGAATAGCGCCATTGATATATGTGCTGCCTCCGACACACCGTCCCTGGAGCAGTGGCATTACATCCTCTCCCATTGCGGCTGTGGTTCCTGCATCACGGTAAAGTGACGTCATCACTTCCAATGCATCACCGTCAGCAGGTTTTGGCGGAGGACCTTCTTCTATCACGATCACACTTTTGCCTGCACTTGACAACCACCAGGCGCAGGTCGCACCCGCAGCACCGGAGCCAATAATAACAAAGTCCGCTTCATCAGCAATATCAATAGCTGAATCGTTGGTCATTTCTGTAACATCAGCGCAGTGAGCTTCCACCATTGAACAATATTTCTCACCATTGAAGAGCGGTGATTATATAGTGTTGTCATCAGCCGCACTTTTTTCTCCATCGGCAATATGCTGAACGGCTTCCCAAAATTTATTATTGAATAAAAATGTGCGATCAAGACTGAACTCCTGAGCAGGAGTTTAATGTGGAATGGAAAAACTTCAGGCAATCCTCCTCCCTTCCATCCGGGAATAATAGCTTCAAACACGCTTCGCATATCGATGAAAGTAGTTAAAGAAAACCATAGTCATGTCGCTTTCCTTCGTATAAACTTTGTGTTTCGGTGAATAAGCCAAATGATCCAATGCGGTATTAAAGGGAATAAAGCAACGATTAGCTTATTGGCTACTCCCGGGATACATTCAGCTTTTCCGGCTAAAAGTGCTTTGATTCCTTTTTT
>CAYOYI010000115.1:0-10543 GCA_964408105.1 uncultured Chitinophagaceae bacterium
AAGGCAATCGAGAGCGATCGGATGTTTTACCGGTTCGCTTTCATCGAGCGAATAAGGAAAATCAAATAAATTTGTCTGTATGAAGCGTGTTATTCAGGCGGTTGTTTTTACTTCAATTATCGTGATGTTCCTTCCTTCCTGTGATGATAGTTGCGCTGATGTCGTTTGCACGAAAGCTAATTCAATCTGTGTCGAGGGGCGTTGCGTTTGTGAGGCTGGTTATGAAGGAGATGACTGTGACATAGAAAGCTATTTAAAATATCAGGGTTCATATCAGGTATCGGAAAACTGTCTACTGTCTTCTGGTGGCTCACAACCTCGCAGCTATTCTTCCAGCATATACCAATATGGTTCAAGGATTGACATTATTACCATCAATAACATCGGTGGGTTGGGAATTGCGATAGACGCAACAATTGTTGATGCAACAAACTTGTATATCACAAGGCAAAATGCCGGGCTGACCACGATAAACGGAGGGCAGGGTAGATTTGAACTATTTGGAGGAAGCTCGGCAAGGGTTCGTTTGGAGTATCAATACAACGTAGCCAACAGCATAGCCTACGACTGCACAGCGATCTTCACTAAATTTTAAGAGAATCTCCCTTCGGGCATAGCGTTTTAGCTCCTCTTCCCGGTATCAAACCTTTTTCATCCCAATTCGTAAAACACAACTGCTGATTTGTGTACTAAACAGTTGTGTTATGAAACAGAGAATTTTTCTTTTCGCAATCCTGATCGCAGGAGTCCTTTCGATGAGCACTTCATCGGTCAATAAATATGACATGAAAGGGGAGCTGAGCAATGCCGGTTTTAATTTCAAATTCACCGGTACTGTCAACACCGGAAATGAAGTGATGCCACTGGTCGGCCAACTTAGCAAAGACGGATTGAAGATGTACTTCACCTCGCAGAATTTTAAAGGTGAAAAGGAACTGTATGTAATGAAGCGCGAGAAGCCGGGTGACTCATTTGGCAAACCGTCCAAGTTAAAAGGAACTATCACCAATGCAGAATATGATATCATAATGCCATCCGTATCTGCCGATGAAAAAACAATGGTTTTTGTAAACAGCGTTGACGGTACGCAAAAAGGTAATGACATCTATATCTCATCGCGTGATGATGAGCAATCCAAAAATGATCTTTACATAACATCAAGGCCGACTGAAGATAGTCCGTTCATGAATGTTCGTCCGCTGGATGAGATCAATGACCCGGAAATGTCGGATAGCTATCCGTGGATTTCAGGCGATGGGTTGAGGATATATTTCACCAAGCAGAAAGGAAATGAAATCACTTATCATGTAGCCAGCAGAAATAATGTGACCGAAAGATTTGCAAAGCCAAAGAAGTTAGACCTTAATCTTCCGAAGATCAGCAACAACATGAGTTGTTTCTTATCAAATGATGAGTTGGAGATCTTTGCGCTTTCCGGTGATAAAATTTACAGGGCAACACGCGAGAACCTTTTCAGCAAGTTCACTGCACCGGTTGAGATCGGACAGTCAGGGAACGAAGGCTACATGAGTGGCATCACCATGACACAGGATAACACGGAGTTGTTTGTGTTTAACTCGATAGGGTTCCGCAATACGCAGATACTGCGCTTCGTAAACACCGAAGCCGGCAAGGGCGAGAAGCAAAAGGTTACTGCCGCTGAAAACAGAACCATAGACACTAAATAAATTCTCTTTTCACCATACAACTAAGGGATGAAGTTCGCTTCATCCCTTTTTTATTTCCGGCTTATCCATGTTTCGGAATAAATTTACGGTGATGGTGAAAGGGAAGCCTCTGTTTCGAAGTGTTCAGCAATCACTCAACGTGAGCGAGCGGGAAGTGCCCGTTCATGTACTTTTCGAGAAGAGACGTTATGCCCGCGCGTCTATCACTAATAAGGGTGTGGTCATCCGGCTGCCTTATTACATTAACAGTAATGAAGCTGCTGGACAAATTGAGTCATTCAAAAAGTGGGCCGTAAAGAAGCTTTCAGAAAATCCTGAGTTTTATTCAGCAAGAAGAAGGGAGTTTTATTCCGGCAGAGTGATCGCCATTCGTGACAAGGCGTTTATCCTGAACCTGAAATTCAGCGAAAGCAAATCTTCCAAAGCAGCGTTACAAGGCGATCAGATTGTTATTTCGTTGTCCTCCTATTTAACTGAAGAGGAAATGGAAAGTCAGATCGTTAAGCTGGTGAGCAAATGTATTGGCGCTGAATTTTATCAATGGCTTTTGGAGCGGTTGAATTATTTGAACGAGGTGCATCTGCCGCAAAGAAAATTCAAAACCTTAGCTCTGAAATATGTAAACTCGGTTTGGGGAAGCTGCTCAACCGATGGAAAGATCATCATATCAACCCGCTTGTTGTTTGCGCCCGATTACGTGATTGATTATGTATTGATCCATGAACTGGTGCATCTGCTGGTTCATAGTCATTCGTCCCGTTTTTGGAAAAAGGTGTCGGAATTGATGCCAGATTATGAGAGAAGCGAGCGCTGGCTCAAGGCACACGGGACGGGTTGTGATTTTTAAGAACCGCGCCTAATGTTGCCCCGGATTCAAAAAAGGCACACCCAATAGCTTCAGCGCCATTATGATTATCATTACCAGTAAAACCCTTCTTATCCAGACTTCTCCTTTCTTCACAGACCAGTGACTGCCTGCCCATCCGCCAGCGCTTTGTCCCACCGCGAGGATTAATCCGTACTTCCAGTCAATTTTGTTATTCCAAGCAAACATCGAGAGCGCGACAATCGTGAGGAAAAAGGTAACGATCACTTTCACATTGTTGCTTTTAACAAGATTCATCCGGTTGATACCGGCCAGGAAAGCGATAATGAGAAACCCGACTCCTGCCTGAAGAAAGCCTCCGTAAATCCCGATAAAAAAAAATACAACCAGGGCTATCACCAACCGCAGCGGACTTTTTAATTCTTCATCATGCTGTTTCCGGAAAAAAGGTTCGATGATGATAAATGCGGCAACAATGAACATTATGATAGCCAGCACCAGCTCAAAAACCTGATCATCCATTTTCATCGCTATCCATGCACCGGGAATCGCACCGGCCATGGCAGCAATTCCAAGCCATGCGCCATACTTCAGGCCGCGTACACCTTGTCTTCTGAACGCATAAGTGGAGGAAAGGCTTGAGAAAAATATAGCAACCCTGTTGGTGCCGTTGGCAATGTCAGAAGGAAAGCCGAGGAATATAAAAACCGGGAGCGTAAGCAGCGATCCTCCACCGGCAACTGTATTGATAAAACCGGAAATAAGCCCGGTAGCCGTCAGGATGAGGATGGTTTGAAGAAAAGTGGTATCTAAATCCAGCAACTACTTTGGTAATTTTGGATGAGACCGGAAAGTTAAACCATCCGCTTCGCTATCATTTCTAAAAAAATCCCCTGAACGTGGAGAAACAAAAACCAAGAAGCGCTTTACTGGTGGGAGCAACCGGTCTTGTTGGCGGTTATTGCTTAAGGTTTCTCCTCGATAAAGATGTTTATAGCAAGGTAATTATCCTTGTCAGAAGAGAAATTTCATTGAAGCACCCTAAGCTGGTTCAGCATGTAGTGGATTTTGACAAGCTTAAAGAATCAAAATCATTTCTTATTGCTGAAGATATTTTTTGCTGCCTGGGGACTACAATTAAGAAAGCGGGCTCGCAGGCAAAATTCAAAAAGGTTGATCTGGAATACCCGGTGGAGGTGGCAAAGATTTCACTTGAAAACGGGGCTAAGCAATTCCTGATCGTTACTGCAATGGGTTCGAACAAATCTTCTCCGGTTTTTTATAATCGTGTTAAGGGCGAAGTGGAGCTGGCGGTAAAGAAACTTCCGTTTAAATCAGTTCACATTTTCAGGCCTTCATTACTGCTCGGAGAAAGAGGCGAAAACAGGGTTGGCGAAAAGATCGGCACTGTTTTGTTTAATGTAACTGCACCGCTATTTGTGGGGCCGTTTAAGAAATACAAAGCCATTGAAGGGAAAGCAGTGGGAGGTGCTATGGTTGAAACTGCGGTAAAAGCAACTCCAGGAGTTCATATTTATGAGTCGGACAAGGTTCAGCGTATTTATGATTCTTCACATCGTTAATCGCTATTTATGAATCTCGCAATTGATATTGGAAATACCCGCACCAAGATTGCAGTCTTTCAGGAGGAAAAACTAGTGAAGGGAGAGGTGTTTGAGAACGGTACGAAAATCCAATTGGCTCCGCTGTTTAAAAAACACGGGATCAAGAACTCCATTCTTTCAGCCGTGTCAACTCATGAAGATGGATTGAAGGAATTTCTGGTGAAGAATTCTTACTCCGTAATTTTAGATACCAAAACACCGCTGCCGGTAAAGAATCTGTACAAAACTCCGCTTACGCTCGGCAGGGACAGGATTGCTGCCGCAGTAGGCGCGTTTGCGCTTTATCCGAATGAAAACGTGCTGGCAATTGACATCGGCACTGCAGTAACCTATGAGTTTATAAATGACAAAGCTGAGTATCATGGAGGCGGCATTTCCCCGGGCATGATGCTGCGCTTCAAGGCGCTGAATGCCTATACAACGAATTTGCCGCTGATCGCGCCAGAACAAATTGACTTTATTGTGGGAAAGAGCACAAAAGAATCCATCCTAAGTGGCGTTATCAATGGCATCCGCCTCGAAATTGATAGTATGGTCAACGAATACCAGACCAAATATGGAATCACCAGGGTTTTGCTAACGGGCGGAGACGTGCCCTTTTTTGAAACAACTTTGAAAAGTAAGATATTTGCAATCCCAAATTTGGTTTTGATCGGCCTCAACAAAATACTGCAGCATAATGTCGCTCTCCGCTAAGGGGTGGTTGGTTTTTCCGCTTATTTTAATGTCATTCCAGGTTTTCTCCCAGGAGGTGGCTCCATATTCCCGTTTTGGGCTGGGAGAGGTGACATCGCCAAACTTCACGGCAGCAAAGGGTTTGGGCGGATTAGCCGCTGGCTATCGTGAGCCGCTGCAGATTAATTTTCTCAATCCTGCTTCATATTCCAACATACAATTGACCACGCTCGAGGCGGGTTTTAATTTCATACACAAAAGTATTATTGACGGCAGCACCCAGCAGAATTACAAGACCGGCAACGGCTTTGTGGATTACGTGGCTTTGGGATTTCCTGCCGGGAAAAGAGGCGGACTGAGTGTCGGGCTGATACCTTACAGTAAGATGAATTATAACTTTCATGAGGTCAGAACGGATTCCGCAATTGGCGAGATCGAAAAAAGTTACGAAGGCAGCGGGCGGCTTTATCAGCTCTATGTCGGAGGGGCTTGCAGGTTTCCTAAAATAGATACAACGGTCAATTCCTTTTCAATTGGATTAAACGCAGCATACGTTTTCGGTAAATTTTCAAAGCTCGATACGTTCCTATTTCCCGATGCGTCAACTTATGACAACAAGATTTCCTCTCTTATTAATGTCAGCAGTCTGGCGCTCAATATCGGGTTTCAATACAAAAGAAAGCTTGAGAAGGATTTATCGGTAACGATTGGCGCTTATAGCCATTTTCCCGTTTTCAGCAGTTCTACTAAAGAAGAAGTGTGGGAGCGGCTTATTTTTTCGAGAGTAGTGGATACGGTATCACAATCGAGTTTAAAAGATGAAAGTATTACGGTGCCGGTTGAAATCGGAGTTGGAGCTACAACTGGTAAATCCAACAAATGGTTAGCCGGGCTTGATTTTAACTATAAGGTATGGTCAGGCATTCCGAGCTTTTCGCCATCTGCTACGATGAAAGATTCCTGGGAAATTCGTGCCGGAGGCGAGATAAAGCCAAATGTGCTCTCCTCAAATGTCCTGAAACGAACTGCATACCGGCTTGGCATTTACTATAACAGTGGAAATTTACAGATCAATGATCAGGATATTTCTGAGTATGGCATAACTTTTGGCTTTGGAATACCCATCAAATCGGCATTCGCAAGATTGCATTTTACGATGGACATCGGACAACGTGGAACTTTGAATGACGATCTGGTGAAAGAAACTTTTTACAGGGCATTTATTGGGTTCACTTTAAATGATAATTGGTTTATAAAACGTAAATACGATTGAGATGAGAAATTTTAGTTTTTTGAATTTGCTTTTCACCGTTGTATTATCCGGCCACTTTGTTTTCGAAGGATGCGCCACCACCTCGGCAGTTACTTCATCTGAGCAAATAAAGGAAGAAGTTGTCCTTCAAACGACAGGAAATGGCTGCCTTCCGAAATGGGGACAGGATAGCGTTGAAACGATCAAACAGGTTTCACTCTACGGGGAATTTTTCAAGCAGGGAAACTACAAAGACGCTTTGCCTCATTGGAGATATGTATTCAAAAACGCACCCGGAGCAAGGCTTTCCACTTTTGTTGACGGAGCGAAAATGTTCAAAGATTTCATTGATCAGGAAAAGAACGCAGCCGCAAAAGCTAAATTGATTGATACGCTGATCCTGATTTACGATAAGAGAATGGAGTGCATGGGAACAACCGGGGAAGTTATCGGCAGGCAGGCGATTGAAATGCTCAATTATCGGCCGGAAGACACGGTTGGCATTTACAACAAATTCGAAAAATCGATTTCAATAGATAACGATAAAGTGAAAGTATTCCTTCTTTATCCCTATGCAGTGGCGGTTGCCAAAATGGAGAAAGCCGGCAAGATCACCAAAGAGAAGGTAGTTGATACTTATTCCAAAATTTCCGATATCATTGACAAGAACGTAAAAAAGGGAAAGAACGTGGAAGACTGGAAAGGCGCACAGCAGGATGTGGATGCTGTGCTTGGCAGCTATCTTGATTGTGAAACCATGAAACCCGTTCTTCAGCGGCAATATGATGCAAATCCTGATGATACGGAGGTGCTCACCAAAATATATAACCAAATGCGCTCAGGCAGGTGTGTCACCGATCCGTTGTTTTTAAAAGTGACAGAAAAGCTTTTCAAATTAAACCCTGATGGTGAAATGGCAAGAATTCTGGCAATGACAAGCAGCAATGCCGGCAATTACTCACAGGCGGAAGTTTATTACAAAGAGGCTATCAGGCTGGAAGCTGACAATGAAAAGAAAGCGGAATACTATATGGCTTTGGCTGAGATCAATTACAGAAAAGATGATTATTCTTCCGCCAGAAACTATGCCTTGCAAGCTGCTTCGGTAAAATCGAATTGGGGCAAGCCATATCTTTTGGTCGGTGACTTATACCGTGGCAGCGGCAAAAAGTGCGGGCCCGGTACCGGCTGGGAGAGCCAGATTGTAACATGGCCTGCAATGGATATGTATGAAAAAGCAAAGGCAGTGGATGCTTCGGCTGCCAGTGAGGCAAGCCAAAGAATAAACGATACCAAGCAGTACATGCCATCACAAACGGAATGTTTCTTTCGTAACCTGAAGGAAGGCGACCCGATCAAAGTCGAGTGTTGGATCGGTGAGATGACCAAGGTTAGATACGGTCCGGAGCAATAATCGCTTCAGGTGCTTTTTGAAAAGCCTTTTTCGGTTAGGTTATTGGTTGCTTTCGCGATCCTGCTTAACGCGTCCTGCAAAACAGATTTAGATGACATCAAAAAAATCTCCGTCAGCGATAATTCTGTGTTGGAGACCGGAAAAGAGGTAGAGATGCTTTACAGCAGCCAGGGCATTTTGAAGGCAAAGATCCTGGCCAATAAAGTAGTGAAGCGGCAGGTTGAAGGCAAAGAGTTTACCGAGTTCATGAACGGATTGAAGCTGTATTTCTATGATGAAAACTTAACAGTCACCAGCAAGATGACCTCCAACTATGGTATATACACTCCGGCAAATGAAGAGGTGTTGGTTCGTGACGATGTGGTGATCGTCAATACGAAAGGAGAAATGCTCAACACCGAAGAGCTAACCTGGAAAAGAAAAGAAGAAAAGATTTATTCCGATAAATTCGTTCGCATCACTACTCCTGAAGAGATTATTTATGGAACCGGTTTTGAGGCGAAGCAAGACTTTTCAGACTACGTTATCAAGAATATCACCGGTATTATTCAGGTTAAAGACGAAGAGCAGAAAACGCTCTAAGTTCCTACCTTTGGTGTTCCGGGAGTTTCCTCACTATGGACATTTACCTCATTCTGCTCACCCTTCTTTTCTCGGCATTTTTCTCAGGAATGGAGATTGCCTACATCACGTCCAATAAATTGAGGGTGGAAATGATTCGCAAGCAGGGAACCCTTGTCAGCAGGATGCTCGGTGCGGTCACTGCTTCTCCTTCCGGTTTTCTCGGCACCATGCTGATCGGAAACAATATCGCGCTCATCGTGCTCAGTATTGTAATGGCGAAATTGCTGGAGCCCCTCATTGCAGCCAATCTTCCGCCATCAATAAATAATGAACTTTCCATCCTACTGATACAAACAATCATTACCACCCTGCTGGTCCTGATTTTTGGTGAGTTCATTCCAAAAAATTTATTCAGAATAAATCCGGATTGGGCGCTTCGGTTTTTTGCCGTGCCGCTGTTCTTTGTGCATTTCATTCTGTATCCTTTGGTGCAATTCATCGTTTTCATCGCACACGTTCTCCTGAGGATTTTTTTCGGTATCAGAAATAAAGATGCTACCCCTGTATTCTCGCACGTTGATCTTGAGCATTTCGTAAATCAATTCGTGAAAAAAGAAGATACGGAAGAGGAGATCAACACCACCATTTTTGAGAAAGCGCTTTACCTGAAAGAAGTGAAAGCGCGGGAATGCATGGTTCCGCGTACGGAAATCGAAGCTCTGGATGTTAACGATACCATTGAAGACCTCAGGAAAAAATTTATAGAAACAAAGCTTTCGCGGATAATCGTTTATGACGAAACGATTGATTCCATCCTGGGATATGTTCACCACTTTGACCTCATGAAAGGTCCTGAGAAAATAAAAGACATCTTGTTTCCAATCAAGGTCATTCCCGAAACTATGCTGGCAAAGGACATTCTCGGCTTGTTCATGAAAGATCATCAAACTATGGTATGGGTGGTTGACGAATTTGGCGGCACATCGGGTATCGTTACCCTCGAGGATGTGCTTGAAGAGATTTTCGGAGAAATAAAAGACGAACACGATACCGAAGATCTTTTGGAGAAACAGGTTTCGGAAATTGAATTCATTTTTTCGGGAAGGATAGAAGTGGATTATCTCAATGAGAAATACAATCTCAACATCCCGGAGGGTGAATACGAAACATTAGCGGGATTTATACTTGCCAGCTATGAAGATATTCCTGAAAAAGGAGAAGAAATCGAGCTTGACCGCTTTAGGATCAGGATATTGAGTGTGAGCGAAACACGCATCGAAACCGTACGCCTGAAACTGCTTCCCGCTGAGGATTTGGCCGCCTGAGCCTGCTTGTTTTTTCCCAATGAAACGTGTTACTTTGCAATTCCTTTTAAACCGTTGACAGTATGGCAGTTATAATGAAAATACGAAACCGCTTTGGCATAGTCATAGTTGTTGTGATTGCCCTGGCCATAGCAGGTTTTCTGTTGCAGGATGCGTTGAGTTCAAATTCTTCGTTACTGAACGCTGGGTCTCAAAATGCCGGAGAAATCAATGGAACGGCAATAAGTATTCAGGACTATGATAAGAAAGTTCAGGAGGCGATAGAAAATTATCGCACTACCTCCAATCAACAGAATGTTGATGATCAAACCATATGGTCAATAAGGGAACAAACCTGGACCCAATATATCAACGACATTGTCATGGGTTCTAAATACGCAAAACTGGGCCTAAAAGTAACCGGTGATGAGTTGTATGACCTTGTGCAAGGCCCCAATCCTCATCCCGCAATTATTCAATCATTTACCAACCCGGAAACCGGCCAGTTCGACCCTGGCCAGGTCGCCCTTTTTCTGCAGCAGTTAGATAATGATGAAACAGGAGAAACCCGTCAGCGATGGCTGAATTTTGAAAAATTTCTGAAAGATGAACGGATCGGAGCCAAATACAACACGCTGGTTAAAAAAGGAATGTACACTCCTACCTGGAGGGCAAAGGAAAACTACAACCTCAGCGCAACCACTATTGATTTTGCCTACGTCTTTCTGCCCTATGCCGAGGTTTCAGATGCCGATGTATCGGTTGCAGACAATGAGCTGAAGGAATTTTACAACACGAATAAGAATAAATACAAGCAGGAAGAATCACGATCCATTGATTATGTAAGTTTTGATATAGTTCCTACGATTGATGACACAGTTAGAGTAAAAACAAAGCTGGAAGAGTTGCTTCCAAATTTCAGCACCACCACAAACGATTCTTCATTCCTTAAGCTTTATTCAGATGAGCCTTTCGATGCCCGTTACTTCGGGCAGGATGAATTGCAGAGTTCAGTCAAGGATACTTTCTTCGCGATTGATACAAGCACTGTCATTGGTCCCTACCTTGAAGATGGGGCATGGGTTGCAGCGAAACTGGTTGATCGCAAACTCATCGCTTATTCCGTGAAGGCTCGTCACGTGATTTTCAGTATTGCCTGTGCAAAAAACCAGGATGACGTCAACTTCAAGCGGAG
>CAYOYI010000116.1:0-10525 GCA_964408105.1 uncultured Chitinophagaceae bacterium
TTGAAAACCTCCCATCCAACCTGATAAACTGAGTGTCCGTCATAACGCACCTGGTATGTCAACATCGGAGTGGTAGTGGATTGCTGGGGGCGGGTTTAGATATTAAAGTAAAGCTCAGCGGCAACAATGGAATCACTATAATTCAATATGTGGTAGCTGATATTCAAAACAGAATTAGCTTCCCACATCAATGCAGTGCCGGATGGCGTTTCTATTTCTAATGAGTTTGGCCACTGGGCAACTACATCCGCACTATAGAATAAGGCGGCTGCGTCACCGATATTGTTTACTTTTTTTAATCCTGGCGGCACAGAATCAGCCTCTCCCGCATGATACTTAAAAACCGCCATGTGGTGTGATTCTTTGTTCATTTCTACGTTCATTTTATAGACCTCCACGTCAATATCATTAAACACGGGAAACTTGTTGTCAAACTCCACTTCGACATGCGGTTCAAGAAATATCGGCCCATAATATATTTGGTAGCCCTCCGAGGGATCAGGCAACGGCAAGGCGGGAGTTCTTTCTTCCGCAAAGCCATTGTAAAAGTCAGTGATTACCTGCTCATTTGCCCAGGCATAGCCCGTATCAGCGGCACCGAAAATAATCCACTGCCTGATCATTTCCCTTTCAACTTCAGTAAGCGGAGATAAGTCTTTGGGCATTGGCGCCCCTTCATTAATAGTATCAAGGCTGACGTTAACATCCAACCCGTGATTGATCTTTCTGAACAGAAAACTCCTTCTCGCATCACCGGGATAAATCCTTTTGTATCCCTTGGCAGCAGCCGTTGCATTGTCTGGTATAACATTGACCAGATTATTCATTACTTCCTGTTTTGTGCCATCCATCAGTAAATTCCCGGTTACATTTCCGGCATTGTGACAGTAGGCCGCGCAATTACTTTGCAAAATGCTGTACACTCTGTCATAGGTAGTTTGACCATGAGTTAATTCAGAGAGCACAAGCAGGGATAACAGGGAAACAAAAATTGTTTTTTTCATCTCTTGAAATGTTGTTTTAACTTTTGAGCTTTGCTGCTAAAGCAGACACTCGAAAATAGCTATTTTTGACCGCTTGAAACAACCAAAAAACGTCCTGAAGACATGAAAAGATTTCTCTTCATTCTCGCCTTTTCCTCTTTGAATCTTGCTGTGTTTTCCCAGATTCCCAACGCTGATTTCGAAAACTGGACCTCTACCGGATTTCCGGCATATCAAAACCCGAATGGATGGGGAAATCTGAACGGCTCAACCTGGTTGGGCGGCATAGGCGTTTTAACCTGCGAACGGGCATCAGGTGCTGATGCACACACCGGCAGCTACGCTATGAAACTGACTTCGAAAACTGTTCTGGGTTTGGGAGATGCCCCCGGCATAGCGGTTACTGGCACTATCAATACCTCAACTCAAGCGCTTAACGGAGGTTTTGCTTATACTCAACGGCCAACACATCTAAAAGGATGGTATAAATATTCACCGGCAGCGGGTGATAATTGTGAGATTAGCGTGACGCTTTGGAGGCGGAACGGAGGCGTTAAAGAAGACATTGGTGAAGGAGAACTTCTCACATCAACTGCTATTCCCAGTTATACCCGGCTTTTAGTTCCGATAACTTATACAAGTGCAAATGCACCGGACTCCGGTCAGATATTATTGGTCTCTACCAACACGGATAACATTCAGATAGGCAGTCAACTTTTCATTGACGGGCTGGAGTTTATTGACTGTTCCGGCCTCACTGTTTCCCTTTCGAAAACAGACATTACAACCATTGGAGGCGCTGATGGCACTGCTACAGCATCAGTATCTGGTGGAACCGGCCCATATAATTATTACTGGAGTCCGAGCGCTCAGGCTACAGCAACCATCATCAATCTTGCTTCCGGAAGCTATTGCGTGACGGTAGAAGATGTCAACGGTTGCACCTCTACCAACTCCTGTGCGATTGTTAATGAGCCGGGATGTTCAGGTTTTAGCGTGTCGCTTAACTCAACGGATGTATCTACCGTTGGTGGAAATGACGGGAGTATAACAGCAACTCCTGCTGGTGGAACTGCACCTTACACCTACGACTGGTCAACCAATGACACATCGCAAGCCATTGTTAATCTGGCTGCTGGTAATTACTGCGTAACCGTTGTTGATAGCGTTGGGTGCCAGGATGTAAAATGCGATACGATCCATGAACCATCGTGCCTCGGTTTTAGCGTTAGCGTATCAACCACAGATGAAACGGTAGCAGGAGCAAATGATGGAACGGCAACAGCTAATCCAACTGGTGGTACTGCTCCGTATATCTTCTTATGGCCCAATTTGGATACTGCACAAACCCAAACCAACCTTGAACCAGGGGAGTATTGCCCAACAGTGACCGATGCGGTTGGTTGCAGTGCGACCGCATGTGACTCTGTATTGGCGGGCCCAACCGGAATTTTTTCCGTCTCCACACTTAGCGGATTTCAAATTCTTCCTAACCCCGCAAAAGATCATTTGAAAGTAGAGCTAACCGAAAGTGGTAGCTACACTATCTCTATTTATGATACCGGAGGAAAGCTCATGATGAAGGAGGAACTGAACACACTACAAACCACTTTGAACATTTCAAACCTGAAAAGCGGAAGCTATTTCTACTCAATCACCCAACTTGAATCGGGTAAAACAGGCTTTGGGAAATTGGTGGTTGAAGAATAGATTGTCTATATAATACTTCACTAACACTACTTATCCACAACTTTTCGGGTATCAGGAAAACCTTATTTTGACGTTGACTTAACTGTTATCTAACTTTATCGAAGATGTAAACTATACGGAAATGATGCTGGAACAACATATCGAATCGCTGATCTTCACGAGCGAAAAGCCGGTCACCAAGATAGAGATCAAAGAAGCCCTGAAAGGAGCTTTCGGGTGGGATGTAACTGATGAAGATTTTGACGCTGCAATTGCCGCGTTAGAACTGAAATATCAGGATGAGGCTTTCTCATTCCATTTAACTCAATCCGGAGGCGGCTTCCAGTTCATGACTAAAAAGGATTTTGCCCCGCTCATCAATACTTTCCTGAATCAGCGCTCGAAGAAACGCCTTACCCGTGCTGCGCTTGAAACACTATCTATAATTGCCTACAAGCAGCCAATAACTAGAATGGAGATTGAGCAGATACGCGGAGTAAATTGTGATTACACTATTCAGAAGCTGCTGGAAAAAGAACTCATCGTTATTGCCGGGCGCGCGGATACCGTTGGTCATCCGCTCACTTATGCCACCAGTGAGCAGTTCATGGATTATTTCGGTATCAACTCACCTGCTGACCTTCCTAAGCTTCGCGAAATCGAGGCTGCCCATGAGAATGAAGTTGGTGATGCACCTTCCGTTGAAGAAAACTTTGGTTCTTCGGAAACGGATTCTCCAGATGCACCGGATGAACCGGAGCAATCCCGGTATGAAGAAGATACCCCGGACGAACCTCAACAAACTGAGTACACAGAGCCGGAGCATGAAGCTACGCTGGAAGAATCCGAAGCGGTGAAGCATGAGGTGGAGTAGGCCCTTGTATTTTCCGAACTAAAGTCCAACCCTTACTTCTGTTATCTTTACGACATGTCAGATAAGCGCCCTTCAGAGGGAAATTTTGAAAAATTCTACCGGAAAAAAAGCAAGCCTTTAAAGAAAAAAGGAAAATCCGATTTCGGATTTGGCGCTGAAAAGAAATTCAAAAAACAGTACGCGCAAAAGAAAGAATCAACTCAACAATCCTCAGGAAACTTTCGGTTGAATAAATACCTCGCTCATGCCGGCATCGCCTCACGAAGAGAAGCCGATGAACTGATCAAGGAAGGGCTTGTTACCGTTAATAACAAAACCGTTCGCGAGATGGGTTACCATGTGCAGCGCAATGATGTTGTGAAATTCAGAGGCAAGATCATCCGGCCTGAACGCAAAGTTTACATCCTGCTTAACAAACCGAAAGATTATATCACCACGACAGATGATGAGCGCGACCGAAAAACCGTGCTTGACCTAATTAAAGGCGCAACGGAGTTCCGTGTTTACCCCGTGGGGCGGCTTGACAGGAACACAACCGGCCTTCTTCTTTTTACTAACGATGGCGACCTTGCCCAAAAGCTTTCACACCCAAGCCATGAGGTGAAAAAAGTTTATCTCGCCACGCTTGACAAAAAGCTGAAGCAGGAAGACCTCAGCAAAATCGCGAGAGGCGTGCAACTAGAAGAAGGAGTTGTCAAAGCGGATGCCGTTGAATATGCTGACCCGCTGGATCATTCCAAGATCGGCATTGAAGTTCATGTTGGATGGAATAAAGTCATTCGCAGAATCTTTGAGCATCTGGGATATGACGTCCGCCAGCTTGACCGTGTGTATTATGGCGGCCTCACAAAAAAGGATTTACCTCGCGGGAAATGGCGGTTTCTCAAAGAGAAAGAAATCATCATGCTGAAGCATTTTGTGTGAGACGTTAAATGTTAATGGTTAAACGTAAATACAACTACCAACTATTAACGTCAACACTTAACATTTAACAGCTAACAAACAACGTGACACGAAAGAAAAAAAAGATCATCGTTCTCGGTGCAGGCATGGTTGGAAGCGCGATAGCGCTTGATCTCGCAATTGATTATGACGTTACTTCATCTGATATTAATCAGAAATCCCTGTTAGAATTAAAAGGGAAAGTCAAAACGATCCGGACCGATCTTTCTGATTCTAAGAAATTAAAAAGAGTTGTAGAGAATTTTGATCTGGTTATTGGCGCAGTCCCCGGATTTATGGGATTTAAGACTGCCAAGTCAGTTATTGAGGCGGGGAAAAATCTTGTTGACATCTCCTTTTTTCCGGAAGACGCATTTCACCTCAACAAGCAGGCTCAGAAGAAAAAAGTTACAGCTGTAGTTGATTGCGGAGTCGCTCCCGGGTTGAGCAACCTTATCGTTGGATATCATCATCAAAATATGCTCATCAGCAATTTTGAATGTTATGTTGGCGGCTTACCTAAAAATCCCGTTCCGCCATTTAATTATAAAGCTCCCTTCTCTCCAATTGACGTTATTGAAGAATATACCCGCCCGGCAAGAATCATTGTAAATAATGAAGAGGTCATCAAGGAACCACTTTCAGAGGTTGAACATCTGAAATTTAGAAACATCGGCACTCTTGAAGCTTTTAATTCTGACGGATTAAGGTCGCTGCTGTTTACAGTCAACGTGACCAACATGAAAGAGAAAACTCTGCGCTATCCCGGACATGCAGAAATGATGCGCCTCTTTCGCGATGCAGGATTCTTTTCTCATCAGCCCGTGAGCGTTAAAGGAAAAAAGCTAAGGCCGATTGATTTCACCACCGGCATTATGTTCCCGCAGTGGAAGCTAGAGAAGGGCGAAAAGGAGTTTACTACGATGCGGATCATTGTTGAAGGCAGCGAAAATGGAAGAGAAGTAAAATACCAATACGACCTCTACGATGAGTATAATGAAAAAACGGGTATCAGTTCAATGGCTCGCACAACGGGATACACCTGTACAGCCGCTGCACGTCTTGTCGTTGAAGGTGACTACGACCAGCAGGGTATCTCACCGCCTGAATTCATCGGGGCAAGGGTTGAGTGCTTTGATTTTATTGTGAAGTATTTGAAGGAGAGGGGCATTAAATTAATCATGAGAAAAAATTAAGTTCCTTACACCTCCTCAAACTTCACCCTTTTCACCATCCACCAAAAGCGAGATAGCAACAGCACAGCAGCAACAGTAAGCCCGATGATGAACCCGACCCAGATGCCGGAAAGCCCGAGGCCGGTGTGAAAGGCAAGGAGATAACAGCCCGGTATCATCACTCCCCAATAAGAGACAAGCGCGATCAGCATGGGTATTTTCACATCCTGCATTCCTCTGAGCGCTCCGGCTGCTGATGCCTGCATCCCATCGCTGATCTGAAAAAATGCAGCAAGCAATATCATGGCTGAGGCAATGGCGATCACTTCGGCATTGTCGGTGTAGAGCTTCGGAAGTAAATCCCTGAAGATCACAAACACAGCAGCGAAAACAATTTCCACCCCAAGCGTCATCAAAAAAACGGCATTGCCGGAAATACGGATACCCTCGCGGTTTCTCGCACCATAGGAAAACCCCGTCATGATATTTCCTGCTGTGGAGATACCGGTGAGCACCATGAATGTAATGGAGGCCAGCCCGATGGCGATTCCGTGTGCTGATAGTTCTTTTACGCCTATCCATCCGCTCATAAAGTGGGCAATTTGAAAGGCCGCCACTTCAAAGAAAAATTGAAGTCCTGCAGGAACACCTATTCGCAGAATTGAATTCACGTAGCTTTTCCCCTTGGCTTCCATAACTTCATACTGCTTTCTCAATTCCCTGATCTTGCCATCCATCCGGATGAAAATCAGGAATGCGACCATCATGAATGCACGGGTGATGACAGTTGCCAATGCCGCGCCTTCAACTTCCAATCTCGGGAAACCAAACTTACCGTAGATCAGAACCCAGTTGAAGAAAACATTCAGCGCAAGCCCCACGATAGTTATATACATCCCGATGGTGGTACGCCCCATGCCGTCAACGAACTGCTTGCATGTTGTGAAGACATACATAAAAAGTATCGAGGGAAGCATTATCCATAAATAGCGCAGCGCAATATCATTAACGATGTCAGCCTGCCTGAACAAATGGATGTACTTCATGCCAATTAAGGTGATTGCGGTAAAAGCAACTCCTAACGTGATAGCGGTTTTCATCCCTGAGCGATAAATGCCGATAGCTTTCCATTCATGCTTCTCTCCACTTGCTTCCGATACCAAGGTTGAAACTGCGAACAGGACTCCCACACCGAACAGGTTTATCAGCCAGAACATATTATGGCCGAAGCCTGAGCCGGCAATGTATTCATGTCCAAGTCCACCAATTTGCACTGTGTCGAAAAACCCCATCAATATCATTCCAAGCTGACCTGCAATGATGGGAAGTGAAAGCTTCAGTGCTTCACGGATTTTTGTTTGGTAGGCGGGTGAGAGTAGGGGCATTGCAAAAAAATGAAGTCAAAGTTATTCGGAAGGGTAATATCAGCGCTGATACGTATTACTAAAAATGCGTCATTCTGAGCGGAGGCTTTGCGAAGGGAAGAATCTACCGACCCTTAAAGTTGGAGATGCTTCGCTATCGAAACTTAACCAGAACTATTTCCCAGCCAGCTTCAGTTCCCAAGCCCAGGCAGTTTTCATCATGTCGTCAAGTGAGTACCTCGGTATCCAACCGAGCTTTTCTTTAGCGAAGGAATTATTCGCGTAAATGGATTCAACGTCACCTTTTCTTCGGGGGCCTAATTCATAATTCAATTTGGTGCCGCTGACTTTTTCAAATGCTGTGATAGCTTCAAGAACGGTCACGCCATTGCCCGTGCCAAGATTGAAGACCTCATTATTCGATTGATTCTTTCCGTTAACCAGATATTGCAATGCCTGTGTATGTGCGTGTGCAATATCCATAACATGGATGTAATCGCGGATGCAGGAGCCATCACGGGTATTATAATCATATCCGTGAACGAACATCTTCTCGCGTTTGCCAATCGCAGTTTGTGTTATGATCGGAACAAGATTCTCCGGCTTGTCAACGGCATATTCACCAATGCTCGCAGATTCATGCGCACCGACCGGATTGAAATATCTCAGTGAAATAAATTTCACTTCCGGCATCGAGCGGCTGAAATCCTTGATGATCTGCTCGCCTATTTGCTTGGTGCGCGCGTAAGGCGATTCCGGCTCCGGCATGGACGTTTCTTCGGTCACCGGAAGCTTTGCAGGATTCCCGTAAACGGAGCAGGAAGAAGAAAAAACGAAATAAGGAATTTTAAATTCCTCAACGCACTTTAACAGATTCACCAATGAAGTGAGGTTGTTGTGAAAATAGCGAAGAGGATGTTCAACTGACTCAGGCACTGTTTTGAAAGCCGCGAAATGTATGATCCCTTTAATATCGGTGTTGCTGGAAAAAACTTCTCTGGTGCGATCATACTCGCAGAGGTCTATAACATAATTCTTCACCTCTTTGCCCGTGATCTTTTTTATACCCTCTAAATATTTTGTCGTGCCTCTGGACAGATTATCAATAGAAATCACATCAAACTTATTTTCCAGCAGGTCAACAATAGTGTGCGCACCAATGTAACCACATCCTCCGGTAACTAGAACTTTTGACATTTAGGTTTCTTGTTTGGTATCGTAGGCTTATTTAATCCAGCCTGACTCAATCACCTTTTTAATTCCGTCTTCCATCGAAAGAATATCTTTCCCAAGCAAGGCTTTCATCTTGGTAATGTCAGGAACTCTGCGCAGCATGTCGCCCTCCTTCAGCGGAGGCAGATGCACGATCTTCGATTTCGACCTGGTGATTTTGATGATAGCGTTCGCAAGATCCAAAACCGTTATCTCCACATCGCTTCCGATATTGACCGTGTCGTTCACATAAAGATCATCATAAAGCGCCTTTGAGGTGGCAGCTACATTATCGTCAATATAGCAGAAGGTTCTTTTTTGCATGCCGTCACCATAAATCGTGATATCTTCATTATTCACCGCCATGCGGATGAAGCGAGACATAACGAAATCAGTACTTTGTTTTGGACCATAAGTATTGAAAAAACGGAAGATGGTATAGTTCAAATCATACTCAGTCTTGTATGACCGGCAAAATGCTTCACCCACATTCTTTACAACTGCATAGGGAAGTCGTGAATTGAGCGGAGTGGTGTATTCGTTTTGAGGAAGCGTGGTAGGCTCACCGTAAACTTCAGAAGATGAAGCAAAGAATACCCGCTTCACACCGGTGTTTTTACTCAGCTTGAGGATGTTTTGAATTCCCTGGATGTCACTGAGAACCATCACCGGATTGGAAAGCGTGCGCTGCACACCCACAACCGCAGCATAATGAAAAACATAATCGAAAGCATACGAACCCATGAGCGGGTGAATGTCCAGCCAATCATTCACATCACATTTGATGAACTGCCAGTTTTTCTTTTTCTGCTTCGGAAGGCGGTCTTGCGTGCCGGTGAGAAAATTGTCAACCACCACAACCATGTTGTCGTCATTCTCGATGAGCTTATCAGCAAGGCTGCTGCCAATAAAACCCGCTCCTCCCGTTACTAATATTTTTCTTTTCATCTCAGAACTTTTCTTCTAAAATCCTCATAAGATACTGTCCATAACCGCTTTTCATCAATGGTTGTGCTAACCCTTCCAGTTTTTCTTTAGATATAAAACCCTGACGATAGGCTATCTCCTCAATACAACCGACTTTCAAACCTTGCCTGTGTTCTATGAGTTGCACGAATTGTGAAGCCTGCATCAGCGAATCAAAAGTACCGGTATCGAGCCATGCTGTTCCGCGGCTTAGGATCTTTACATTCAGCTTGCCTCTTTGAAGATAATCTTTGTTGACATCCGTAATTTCATATTCTCCGCGCGGACTTGGCTTGAGGTTTTTTGCAATGTTCACCACTTCATTATCATAGTAATACAAACCCGGCACAGCGTAATTTGACTTTGGCTGCTTTGGCTTCTCCTCTATTGAAAGCGCTTTCTTGTTTTTATCAAAATCCACCACTCCGTAACGCTCCGGATCCGAAACATGGTAGGCAAATATTATCCCTCCGTCCGGATTGTTACATTCCTTGAGCGTTTTCTCCAAACCACTTCCGTAAAAAATGTTGTCTCCCAGAATGAGACAAACCTTATCGTTTCCGATAAAGTCAGCGCCAATCACAAATGCTTGAGCCAATCCATTTGGAACTTCCTGTTTGGCGTACGAAAAATTACAACCATAGCTTTCACCGCTTCCCAATAGTTTTTCAAAATGGGGCAAGTCATGAGGCGTGGAAATGATCAGCACTTCACGAATACCCGACATCATCAATATAGACAACGGGTAGTAGATCATGGGTTTGTCATAGATCGGCATGATCTGCTTACTGATCGCAAATGTGATGGGATGAAGTCTGGTACCTGAACCTCCGGCTAAAATGATTCCTTTCAAACTATATCAATTTTAATTCGCCAAAAATAAAGAAATCAGGTGAAGCCGATAAATGGTGCTTCGTGCACGAATCATTCACTACTCAAGCTGCTTTATCAGGACTTCCGAACTTTGTTCAGGATTTTCCTGAGATACCAAAACCGGTTTCCCATAAATCACACGAATTGTAGAAAACGGCAAAGGCACTTTTTTTCGATCCCAGGCGCCCAACCGGAAATAGTTTGACAGCTCAAATCGTATCGGCACAATGGGGATTCCCGACAACATGCTCATGTTGAGCACGCCAGGTTTTATCACCTTAGGAGGACCAGCAGGTCCGTCAGGATTGATGAAGGTGTTGTATCCGAGTTTCAGATGTTCCACCACCTGAAGCATGGCATCTTTTCCGCCATGCCCGCTCGAGCCAAGAAAAAGTTTTTTCATCCCCATCCAACTCAGAATGAGATGAACGGGTTTCATAAACCATA
>CAYOYI010000117.1:0-6803 GCA_964408105.1 uncultured Chitinophagaceae bacterium
CGGATACGGCAACTGTAGCGGTTACTGTAACGCCTGCTCCGGCTGTCACCGTTCAGCCAAGCGATAAATTCCCTTGTGATGGTGGTAATACCTCCTTCTCGATCACCGCATCAGGCACCAGCCTTTCTTACCAATGGGAGGAAAGCACTGATGGAGGCTCTAACTGGAATACTTTATCAAATGGAGGTGTTTATTCAAATGTGACTACAGCGACTTTGAATCTCACTGGTGTAGGAACAGCTATGAATACATATAAGTACCGCTGCGTGGTCAACGGCACTTGCGTGCCTCCGGCACCTGCAGCCACTTCAAATGCTGCTACACTTACGGTTTATGAAGTGCCCGGATTCACTTTACAGCCACAAAGCCTTAACAAGTGCCTCGGTACCAGCGCAACCTTCTCGGTAACCGTCACCGGTCCGTCACCAACTTATCAATGGAGAAAGAACACCGTTAACATCAGCGGTGCTACCAACTCTTCTTACAATATCGCCTCAGTGGTAGCCGGTGATGCGGCAAACTATGATGTGGTAGTTACCAATGTTTGCGGCAGCACCACCAGCAGCAGCGCCTCACTCACGGTTGACAACGTTGGTATCAGTGCTCAGCCTTCAGGCGGCAACAGGTGTATTGGTGGAAACATCACTTTCAGCGTTACAGCAACAGGCACGGGCCCGGCTTATCAGTGGAGAAAGGGCGGTTCACCGATTTCGGGAGCCACCAATTCTACCTACACAATAAATCCGGTTGGTGCCAGCGATGGTGGCAGCTATGATGTGGTAGTCAGCAATTACTGCAACACCGTCACTAGCAGCGCAGCCGTGCTCACGGTTGATGATGTAGGCATCAGCGCTCAGCCTGCTGGTGCAAATAGATGTGTTGGCGGAAATTACACCTTCAGCGTTACAGCTACCGGCACCAATCCGGCATATCAATGGAGAAAGGGCGGCTCACCGATTTCAGGAGCTACCAATTCTACTTATGCCATAAATCCGGTTGGCTCAAGTGATGGCGGCAGCTATGATGTGGTGGTAAGCAATTACTGCAATACTGTTACCAGCAGTGCAGCCGTGTTCACGGTTGACGATGTGGGTATCAGCGCTCAGCCTTCTGGCGGCAACAGGTGTGTTGGTGGAAACATCACTTTCAGCGTCACCGCTACCGGCACCAGCCCTGCTTACCAGTGGAGAAAGAACACCGTTGATATTAGCGGTGCAACTAACTCATCTTACGCCATCAACCCGATTGCAGGAACGGATGGCGGAAGGTATGACGTGGTGGTGAGCAATTACTGCAACACCGTCACCAGCAGCGCAGCCGTGCTCACGGTTGATGATGTGGGCATCAGTGCTCAACCGACTGGTGGCAACAGATGCACAGGTGGAAATATCACCTTCAATGTTACTGCAACCGGCACCAGCCCTGCTTACCAGTGGAGAAAGAACACCGTTGACATCAGCGGTGCAACTAATTCATCTTACACCATCAACCCGATTGCGGGAACTGATGGCGGAAGCTATGATGTGCTGGTGAGCAATTACTGCAATACCGTCACCAGCAGCGCAGCCGTGCTCTCGATTGATGATGTTGTATTCACAACTCATCCGCAAAGTACAACCGGGTGCGTAGGCTTTAGCGTTGATTTCACAGTAGCTTATACAGGCGCAACAGCCACCTACCAGTGGCGCAAGAATGGCAGCAACATCAGCGGGGCCACCAATGCCACTTACACCATTGCTTCGGTAGTAGCTGGAGATGCCGGTGACTATGATGTAGTGCTCACCAATACGTGCGGAAGCTTTGACAGCAATGACGCTACCCTTACCGTTGGTACAACCACCACATGGTCTGGCGGTGGTATCACGCCAAGAGTGGTTTATACTACCAGCGGTACTGGCGCTAATACTTACAGAACTGTGCTAAAGGCTATCAATCCTCCCGGTTCCACCTTGTATTGGTACAGTGGCGGCAGTTGCAGTGGCAGCGCGATCGCCAGCGGAGTGGATACCATCACTATTGGCAGCAGCGGACAGTATTCAGTGCATGCTAAAACTACCCCAACCTCATGTCCTTCTACTTGCTACAATATCACCGTAACAAGAGTGAACGGTACATTTACTTCAGGTAACGTCAATAACGAGGTTTACTGGACTTCAGCACAAAGAGGATTATCATCACGCTATGATGTTGTGATCACTACAAGCTATACCAATGTTAACAGCACACTGTACAGTTGGGATAGCTGGAATCATTTCTACAAGGACAATAGTTCGCCTGCGAATATCTTGGTGCCGACAGGTACCGTTAGTGTGGCTGCAAACAGCTTTTACGGTTATAGCGGAAATAACCCTTGCGCTGATGGTTATCAATGGGATAGCATTCAAAATAGCAGTGTGGGTTCATCAGCTCATAATGCTTACAAGATATTTGTTAGCAAGGTGGTTGGTTCAGGTAGCTGCAGTAGTTCTGCTTCTATTGGTACAGCTGTGAATTATTGTAAGGCGATAGATAACACAAGTTCATCCTGCCCAACAGCTGCTGGTAGCGGAACATGCCCGGTTTACATTGATGGACCTAACGCCACACTGCTTCATGTTTATACATCTTTACCAAGTGCTTATTACATACCGTCACAGGCCACAGGCTACGATTGCTCGGATAGAGAGTTGATAAATGCCGGGAACATCAAGTCAACTGGTAACGATCAGTATGAAGCCCAGCAGCAATTGGATCCTTCAGCCACAAATAGTTATTGTGTAGCCAATTTTGGAAAGGGCTGGAGGTTGCCGACAGATATTGAGGTTGGACATTCTAATGATAATACTAGCACAGGAAATGGTTTTGACGTTGCTTATGGTGCCAACAGTTCTTCAACTTCAAACCAGATCATTTGGACGTCTTCGTCATCCAATGCATCTGCCAGCCAGCGCTGGGCCGTTGGAGCTAACTCAAATTCATCTCAGTACCAAAACTGGGCAAAGGTTTCGGTTGCAGGAACGGCACGTGTTCGCTGCGTCTTCGACCCAATGTTCATAGACCACTAAGGGATAGAAAGCATGGATTCAAAAAAGGGTGGCGGCATCGTCACCCTTTTTTATTTAAAAACCTCCGGTCGTTCCGGTCAGTATAATTCTCTTCAATTAAAAATTCCCGCGTTAAATGGAGTTGAGAAGCCTTCAAGGGCCCCTGGCAGCCTTTCCTGAGGTAAGGAAACCATGTCCCAACTGATGTAATATACTTACACAGATTTCTGGATAGTCTGTGCAGCCATCACAACTCGAAGTAAAGCCATTACAACTTGTTGTACAACCATCACAACTCGATGTACAGCCATCGCAACTCGGTGTACAGCCGTCACAACTTGTTGTACATCCTTCGCAACTCGTTGTACATCCTTCGCAATTCGATGCACAGCCATTACAACTCGATGTACAGCCATTACAACTTGTTGTACAACCATCACAACTCGATGTACAGCCATCGCAACTCGGTGTACAGCCGTCACAACTTGTTGTACATCCTTCGCAACTCGTTGTACATCCTTCGCAACTCGTTATACATTCTTCGCAATTCGATGTACAGCCATCACAACTTGTTGTACAGTCATCGCAACTCAATGTGCGTCATTCACAACTCAATCTGCGTCCTTCGCAACTAACCCGTTGGCACCATCTACAGGCAATACAACATTCACAATTCTTTGCCTCGGCAATGTTTTCAATTGCAGGAGTTAATGGTTAGTGAAAACACCAGCCAGAGGCAGTTGAAATAAATTCGTCATTCACGTGCAAACGGGAATCTAAAGGCACTGAGATTCTCACCTTCGTGAGAATGACGTATATACTACCCACCACAAATCACCAACCACCAACCACCAACCACTACTCACTATCCACTACTCACTAAAAATTAATCTTTCATCCAAAACAATAGTCTTAAATTTCGTTTAGCTTTTCTCCGTTCATTTAAAACATCTCCCATGTCACAGAATTGCGCTGGCGGAACACTTTCGCCCTACGTCCCTGACTCAAACAAACCGTGGAACGCCACGCGTGTGGCGCATCTCTACAAGCGCCTGAGCTTCGGTGCCTCCTATGATGAGATACAAGCAGGCCTTGCGCTCACGCCATCGCAGTTGGTTGACAACCTCATCAATGCCGCGAAAGCCGCACCGCTGCCCCCTGCGCCCTCATGGTATGACTGGGATATCACCGACTACACCGATTACCCCACCGAAAGTTTCGCGCAAACAAAACAATGGTATGTGCAATGGCTCACCGACATGCTCAACACCGGGGTGCGCGAAAAGCTCGCCCTCTTCTGGCACAACCACTTCGTCACGCGCCTGCTCGACTACAAATGCACCAGCTACATGTATGAATATCACAAGCTGCTGCAGCAACATGCTTTCGGAAATTTTAAAACATTTTTAAAGGAGATTGCCAAAACTCCCGCAATGCTTGTCTTCCTCGATGGCAGGCTCAATAAAAAGGGCAGGCCAAATGAAAATTATGCACGGGAGTTATTCGAGCTTTTCACGCTTGGCGTCAACATCGGATACACACAGCAGGATATCACCGAGGCTGCGCGCGCGCTCACCGGCTACACAGGCGGAACGATTCAATGTGCGCCAATCACTTTCAAGCCCGCAGATTTTGACAACACGCCAAAGACCGTGTTCGGCCAAACTGCAAATTATGATTTCGATGGCCTGCATGACCTTATTTTCACAGAGCGACCCAACGAGGTTTCTCAGTTCATCGCTACAAAGCTTTACACGCATTTCGTTCATCCCATTCCCAATACAACCATCGTTGACGGGCTGGCGCAAACATTCCGCAACAGCAATTTTGAAATTGAGCCCGTGCTGCTCCAGCTTTTCAAAAGCGACCACTTCTATGAAGACGAAGCCATCAGCGTAGTGATAAAAAGCCCCGTGGAATTTCTCCTCATGCTCGCAAAAGAAGGCGACCTGCCTTATGATTCGAATATCCTTGACCTGGCAGGTTATCTCACCGTTGACATGGGGCAGCAGCTCTTCAGCCCCATTGATGTCTCCGGCTGGAACGGCAACCGCTCATGGATCAACAGCACCGCCATCACCAAGCGCTGGGAGGCAATGAGCCTTTACGTTGATTACGTAGAGGTAAGTCTTGATAAGGAGAAATTCAGGCAGCTTGCGATTGATGTCTCCAATAATTCAAACGATGTGGCTTTGGTGGCAAAGAAGATCACCGATCATTTCATTCCGAAAGGATTAGATGATGCGGCCGGATACGATCAGGCAACTGCCGCGCTCAAATATCAGGTTCCACAGAACTATTTTGATCTTGGTTTATGGAATCTTTCATTTCAATATGCACCCGAGCAGGTGTGGAATCTTTTGAAGTGGGTGATACGCAGGCCTGAATTTCAATTAATGTAAAATGGATTTTCAGCATACTTTTACCTCACCCTTGAAGCGCTGCGCTTTCTGTCCCTCTCCCGCGGAAGAGGGAAATACAGCCAGGACTCCCTCTCCCATAGGAGAGGGGTGGGGTGAGGCAACTTCTAAATTCTCTCACCATGAGTAAAAAATTTGATCTTCCAAAAGGCAGTTGCCTCCATGATGGCTGTGCGCATGAAGAACATCACCGCGGCATTGGCCGCAGGGATTTCCTCACGAATTTAGGTTTGATAGGCGCGGGAACATTCGCGCTGTCAGGCTTGCCCGTGAACAGGCTGTTCGCATCCCCCTTGCTGGCATCAAAGCTTTCCGGTGCCGGTGACAGGGTGCTCATCGTTATTCGCCTGAAGGGCGGCAACGATGGCCTGAATACATTTGTGCCCATGTATGCTTACAGCACGTATGCTGCCTACAGGCCTGTATTGAAAATTGATACCGCAAACCTGCTCACGCTCGATTCGAAATATTCAGTGCCTGATTTTGCTCCAGGCCTCAAAGACCTGTGGGACAACGGGAAGATGAAAGTGATACAGAATGTCGGCTACCAGAACTCCGACCTCTCGCATTTCACCTCAACGGACATTTGGGATTCCGCTGATACAGGCATCGGTTCTAAATCGGGCTGGCTCGGTCGCTATCTCTGGGACCAGAATCCTGATTTCCTCACCAATCCGCCCAGCGATCCGCTGGCAATTCAAATTGGTGGTGATGGAAATATTCTCTTTTTCAATCAGGACAACATCAACATGGCGATGAACGTGGTGGACCCGGAAGCCCTTTACCAGATCGCGCAAACGGGCTCATTGTATAATGTGGCAGGGAACGCGCCATGCTACTACCAGGATCAGGTTGATTTCATGAAGAGCATGATCAACACGACCTTCTATCAATCTCAATCCATCAAGGATGCTTACGATGCCGGAAGCAATTCGGTGACCTATACCGGAAGGTTCGGCAATGCGCTCGCCCTCGTTTCACGATTGATACAAGGCGGACTTGGAACTAAGATATACATGCTCACGCTCGATGGCTTCGACACGCACGCGCAGCAGGACACGCGGCACCCGGAATTGCTCACTGAATTTTCGGTTGCCGTGAAAGACCTGTATAATGATCTGGCTGCAGGAGGAAAAGACCAGAATGTGCTCACGATGACATTCTCAGAATTCGGCAGGCGCGTAAATGACAACGGCTCCATAGGCACCGATCACGGCACGGCCGCTCCGCTGATGGTGTTCGGGCCGGTGCTCAACGGAAACGGATTCATTGGCGATGATGTAAGCCTGAGCCTTTCTGACCTTGATAACAACGGAAACCTGAAGCATAAGATTGATTTCCGGGAAGTGTATTCCACCAT
>CAYOYI010000117.1:6813-10523 GCA_964408105.1 uncultured Chitinophagaceae bacterium
GGATTGGTTATGCGCGGATGAACTTACTGCAGACACCCTCCTCGGAGCTTCCTATGGTAAGCTTGCACTTGGTTTTGATTGTGCTTCGGTTGGAACCGCAGAAGTAAAAACCGTGCAGATCTATCATCAGCTTCGCTACGACAACGCAACGCCCTACATCGTTTTGAATCTGCCGCAAAGCTCCACGGTGAAGCTTGAAGCGTATGACCTGGTTGGAAGGAAATTAGTTTCTACCAATAATGACTATTACAGCGCAGGCTTGCACAAAATGCGCTTTCCGGGCGTCAATAGCTGGTCAGCAGGCGCCTATGCCTACAGGCTTTACATCAACGGCAGGCAGGAAAGCGGCAAGGTGCAGAAGTACTGATTAGTTTGTGGTTTGTGGTTCGTAGTTCTGTTTTTGCTTTTATGTTTGAGAAAGACTTTTCTGCGAAACCTCCACGCAAGCATCTCCCCTTTTAGGGGAGACACAGAGGGGTTTCTCACCTCTAATTCCTTAATTTCACCGCACTGATAATTAAGGCTCACAAATGGCATTACTGGAAGCAACAGACGTACATAAATCATACGGGCATCTGAAGGTTCTCAAGGGGATTGATGTGAAGATCAATGCGGGAGAAGTGGTTTCCATCGTGGGCGCTTCAGGTGCGGGCAAAAGCACTTTGCTGCATATACTCGGAACACTTGATCAAAGCGACAAAGGCAAAGTAGTGATTGACGGAAATGACATCAGCGCCTTGAATGGAAAGGCGCTTGCACGCTTTCGCAACAGCAAGATCGGTTTCGTTTTTCAATTCCATCACCTGCTCCCTGAGTTCACTGCATTGGAGAATGTTCAGATACCGGCTTTGATAGGTGGGGCAAATCAAAAAGAAAGCCGGGAGAATGCTGCAGCTTTGTTGCAAAGGCTTGGATTGGCAAACAGGCTGAGTCATAAGCCAACCGAATTATCAGGCGGAGAGCAGCAGCGTGTAGCGGTTGCGCGGGCGCTGGTAAATAAACCGGCAGTGGTGATGGCTGACGAGCCTTCAGGCAATCTTGATTCCGATAACTCCAAAGAGCTGCACAAGTTATTTTTTACCCTGCGCGAAGAGTTAGGACAAACATTCATCATCGTCACTCACAACCAGGAGCTTGCAGACATGGCAGACCGCAAGCTGGTGATGAAAGACGGAAAGATCGTTTGACGATTGGTTCAGTTCTTTGGAAACAATAAGCGCAAGCCGTTATCCTGAGTTAATCGAAGGGTGGAATCAAGCCTGCGCCATGTTTCGATAAACTCAACATGACAGCTGCATATTTGAGATTCACGGTGTCCTTTTTGTATTTGAGATTGGAATTTGTTTGGGATTTGGATTTTGGAATTTAGAAATTTACAACCGATGGAAAGTACGAAAGCCATTTCATCTCAATCTCCCCAGGAGGTCCTGTTAAAATACTGGGGCCATAAGGCTTTCCGTCCGTTGCAGGAGGATATCATCAATTCGGTGCTGAACGGGAAAGATACGCTGGCACTGCTTCCGACAGGCGGAGGAAAATCGGTTTGTTACCAGGTGCCGGCCATGATGCAGGAGGGATTGTGCATTGTTGTTTCTCCGCTCATTGCGTTGATGAAAGATCAGGTGGCTAATCTTCGCAAAAAAGGTATTAAAGCCGTGGCGGTTTATGCCGGAATGAGCAAGCGTGAGATTGATCTGCTGCTCAACAACTGCATGTATGGCGCTTACAAATTTCTTTACCTTTCGCCCGAACGATTAACTACAGAGATACTCAGATCACGCCTTGAAAGGATGCCGGTGAATCTGCTCGCCATTGACGAGGCGCATTGCATTTCGCAATGGGGTTACGATTTCCGTCCGCCTTATTTGAAGATAGCGGAAATAAGGCCGTTGCTTAAAAATATTCCTGTACTGGCGCTCACCGCTACGGCAACACCGGAAGTGAAAGAGGACATTTGCGAGAAGCTGCAATTGGCAGAACCAAAGATATTCCAGGCAAGCTTTGAGCGAAAGAATATCGCCTACGTTGTGCGCTATGAGGAAAATAAATTACACAAGCTGGTCACCATCTTTGAAAGAATTAAAGGGTGCGGCATCGTGTATGTCAGGAACCGGAAGAAAACAAAAGAGATCGCAGACTTCCTGAGGAAGAACGGAATATCTGCTGACTATTATCATGCCGGTTTGGAAATAGCGCAGCGCAACGAGAAGCAGGAAAAGTGGATCGAAAATGAAATTCGCGTGATGGTTTGCACGAACGCTTTCGGTATGGGCATTGACAAGCCGGATGTGCGTTGCGTGGTGCATATTGATCTTCCTGAGAATATCGAAATGTATTACCAGGAATCCGGAAGGGCTGGGCGCGATGGAAAGAAGTCGTTTGGAGTGCTGCTTTATAACCTTGCAGATAAAGCGGAAACCGAGAAGCGCATAAAGGGAAATTATCCCACGCTGAATGAAGTTCGGAATGTTTACACTGCACTGGGAAGTTATTTTCAGATCGCAGTTGGAGCAGGAAGGGGAGAGAGCTACGATTTTGATCTCGTGGCGTTCTGCAAGACCTATAACCTGGATATTCTGAAAACGCATAATGCGATCCGCCTGCTGGAACAAACTGGATTGCTGGCAGTGACCGAATCGGTTTTCACTCCCGCAAGGATACAGATCATTGTAAGCAAGGAAGAACTGTATAAATTCCAGGTTGCGAACGCAGCCAGCGACCCCATCATAAAATTTCTCCTGCGTACGCACATCGGTTTGTTTGATGAAATGGTGAATGCGAATGAAGGGGAGATGGCTAAGCGCCTTGGTATCGAAAAGGAGGAGATTGTAAAAGCGCTTTCGTTGTTAGATCGTTTGCATCTGGCTGTTTATGAAAAACCTAAAGAGAAGCCTCAGCTTACTTTTGTGGAGGCACGTGAGGACACCCGCTATCTCAGGCTTGACGCGGATTTCATTGAGAAAAGAAAAGCGCATTATGAGCACAAGCTTCAGGCAATGCTGACTTATGCGCTGAACAGCAGCCAGTGCCGCAGCCAGTATGTGCTGGATTATTTTGGTGAAACAAACAACTATCGTTGTGGCATCTGCGATGTTTGCCTTGAGCGCAACAAGTTAGGAATGACTGACATTGAGTTTGATGATGTGACATCCGAAATAAAAAAGATACTCGTTCAGAATTCCTGCGACCTTGATACGCTGGTACGCAACATCCATTCACACAGCGAACAAAAAGTCATCGCAGGATTGCAGTGGCTGATGAACAATGGCCAGGTGCAGCAAAAGAATAATCAACTAATCTGGAACGATTGAAATCAATTGTTTTCACCGTCACGAATGACATCACTTATGATCGAAGGATGCAGCGTATTTGCACATCGCTTGCAAAGAATGGATGGGACGTAACCATTGTTGGGCGCAAGGTGAAAAGCTCAAAGCCTCTGCAAAAATTTCCATTTAAAACGATCCGGCTAAAGTGTTTCCTTAACAAGGGCAAGCTGTTTTATATCGAATATAACTGGAGATTATTCTGGAAACTTTTCTCCACGCATGCTGATGTATATGCAGCCGTTGATCTCGACACGATCATTCCATGTTTTAAAGTCGCATGGTTGAAGGGGAAAAAGAAAGTGCATGATGCGCACGAATATTTTCAGGAAGTTCCTGAAGTGGTGAACAGGCCGCTCACAAAAACTATTTGGACCTGGGTTG
>CAYOYI010000118.1:0-10517 GCA_964408105.1 uncultured Chitinophagaceae bacterium
ACTTTTTTCAACTCGTCTGCGATAAAAGAATTGGTCGCAATAATTTCCCTACCGAATAAATAATTTTCTCCTCCGGAAAAGTCGGTAACAATTCCACCGGCTTCCTGAACGATCAGCGCACCGGCAGCCACGTCCCACGGATTCAGGCTGTATTCAAAATAACCATCAAACCTGCCGCAGCCAACATAAGCAAGATCAAGCGCTGCCGAGCCGAGCCGCCTGATCCCTCTGGTGCTTTTCATCAAGTGCTTGAAGGATTTAACATAGTTATCCATCAATGAAAAATCATGAAATGGGAATCCGGTTGCCAGCAGGCATTCCTGCAATTTTTCCCGTGAGGAAACCTGGATTCTTTGGTTATTAAGATAGGAGCCGCCTTTTTCCCACGAGTAAAAAAGCTCTCCGCGGATAATTTCATAAACCACTCCTGCAACGATCTTCTCATCGCGCCTTAAACCAACACTGATGCAGAAAAATGGAATGCCGTAAAGAAAGTTTGTCGTTCCGTCAAGCGGGTCAATGATCCACTCCCATGTTTTCCCTTTCACATCTTCGGTATGTTCCTCGGTGATGAAACCTGCTTCAGGCAGCAGTTGCGAGAGCTTTGACACTAACTGGTCTTCTGCATTCCGGTCAACGAAGCTCACCAGGTTATTGGCATCTTTTTCTTCAATGTTGATTTCGTTTATCCTGAAAGATTGTTCCCTGATAAACTTTCCAACCTCAAGTACTATTTCATTTGTTTTTTTACAGAGATGCTCAACCTGCATTTTGTTCAGTTAATTTTTTCCTTCGATCACCAATACCATTTCACCCTTCAATTTTTTCTTGCCGGTAACTTTTACAAGCTCTGCCAGCGTACCCCGTATTATTTCCTCGTGCAATTTGGTCAATTCCCTGCACAGGCAGGTTTTGCGGTCAGCGCCAAGATATTCAGCCAATTGCTGAATGGTTTTCCCGATGCGGTGAGGAGACTCGTACAAGACAATTGTCCGGGTTTCCTCTTTCAATTCATTTAGCCTTGTGTGCCTCCCTTTTTTCACTGGTAGAAATCCTTCGAACACAAATCGGTCGGTAGGAAATCCTGAATCAACTAGTGCCGGTATCAGCGCAACCGGACCGGGGAGACATTCTACGTCAATTCCCGCTTCAACGCACGCCCTCACCAGCATAAACCCTGGGTCGGAAATTGCAGGTGTGCCCGCATCAGAGATCAAAGCAATTTTTTGTCCTGATTTTATTTTTTCAATAACGCTTTCAATGGCTTGGTGCTCATTGAACTTGTGGTGCGAAATCATTTTTTGTTCAATCCCAAAGTGTTTCAACAAATATCCTGAAGTGCGGGTGTCTTCCGCAAGAACTAAATCAACCTCTTTTAGAATTTTTAGTGCCCGCAGCGTGATGTCTTCAAGATTGCCGATTGGAGTGGGGACGATGTAGAGCTTCGACATATTCTTTGCCGTCATTGCGAAGAAATTAAAAGGCTTATTGCGCGTGCTATTTCTGAAGCAATCCCATTGAGACTCAAGTGCAGATTACTTCGCTCCCGCTCGCATTAACGTGAGTTTATTCCTCCACTAACTCAAACTCAAAATACTCGATCACCGGATTTGCAAGCAGCTTTTTGCAGGCGGTTTCTACTTTTTGAGTTGCCTGCGCTTTATCTGCAGCCTCCAGCTTCATAGTAATGTGCTTGCCGACCCGCACTTCATTGATCTCAGGCAGGTTCAGGTTTTTCATGCTTGATGCAACTGCCTTTCCTTGCGGGTCGAGCAGTTCTTTAAGCGGCATCACGTCAATTTCAGCTTTAAACTTCATCGTATCTTAAAATGTAAAAATGAATGATTGAAAACAGGATGTACAAAACTATGATTATTGGAATGGAAACAATACCTAAAATGAAAAACAATGCAACAGCAAGAATTGCGAGAATGAATTTCATTTCATTTCCTTTCCACTGAAACTTTTTGAACTTGAATCCGAAGAGCCTGATCGGGGATACCAACAAGAATGCTGTCACAAAAATTGCTGCTGTTATAAACGCATTGTTTGCGATAAAACTTTCGAGAAAATTGCTCACTGACAAAGTAAGATTTGTTGATGCGCCAAAGCGAAGCTCCAATTCGCTTAAAGCGACTGATGCCCACAATATTGCATTTGCCGGAGTAGGCATTCCTATAAAATCTGTTGTTTGCCGGGTGTCAATATTGAATTTTGCTAAGCGATAAGCTGAAAACACAGGGATGAGAATTGCGACAAATTCAATATTCGACAACAGCTCAAAATCCTCGGGCATGTTTTTTCTCAGCAAGGTCATTGCAATAAGTCCCGGAAGAACACCAAACGTCACCATATCACAAAGCGAATCAAGTTGCTTGCCTAACTCTGACGTTATTTTTAAAGCACGCGCAACCATGCCGTCAAAAAAATCAAAAACGGCACCTGCAAAGACAAGGATACAGGCTATATACAGGTAATCATACATCAGGAACATGATGCCTGCGACTCCGGAAACTAAATTCAATAAAGTGAAAAAATTAGCGATCTGCTCTTTTAATCGCATTACTTACTGTTCATGATTTCCTCAATTTCTTCAGCTTCGATAGGGATGGTTTTCATCAGGTCAACAGCGCCATTTCTAGTAACCAGAAGATCATTTTCCAATCTTATTCCCAAACCTTCCTCTTTGATGTAAATACCAGGCTCACATGTGAACACCATGCCCGCCTTTATTGGTTCATACCGGTTGCCAACATCATGAACATCCAATCCGAGAAAGTGAGATGTTCCATGTGGCATATACTTTTTCCAGAGCGGTTTATTGGCGTCCTGCTTTTTCACGTCTGCCGTTTTCAAAAGACTGACCTTGATAAGTTCCTCTTCGATTACTTTCCCAACGTCCTTATTAAAATCATCCAATTTCTTTCCAGGCCTGAGCATTTTCATCGCTTTTCGCTGGATACGCAGCACGGCATTATAAACTTCTTTCTGCCGCTTGGTGAATTTGCCGTCCACAGGAATTGTTCGCGTAAGATCCGCGGCATAGTTTGCATATTCCGCTCCGAAATCAAGCAGCAGCACATCACCATCTTTGCACGGTTTGTCATTGTTGATGTAGTGCAAAATGTTCGAGCTTTTTCCTGATGCAACGATAGGGGAGTAGGCATGTCCTGTGGCGCCATTGCGAATAAACTCATGCGTGATCTCCGCCTCCACTTCATACTCCATCACTCCGGGCTTCACGAATTTCAATATCCTGCGAAATGCCTGCTCGGTAATGTCAATAGCCTTCTTCATTAGCGCAATCTCAGGCCCCGACTTGATGGTACGCAGCTTTGCGATTATTGGAGCAGAGCGCTCGAATTTGTGCAACGGATATTTTTCCTTCAATTCCTTAGCAAAGCGAAGATCAAAATCCGGAGTATGTGCTGAAGCCCGGTCATGTTCGTTTGTGTTCAAAAAACAAATATTGGCAAGATACATTACCGTTTTCAGCACTCCATCAAATTCATCTTTCCATAAAACCGTTTTGATGTCCGAAACTTTACCTGCTTCTTCCTGTGTCAGCTTCTCGCCTTCCCAGATCATGATGAGCTCGCTTGTTTTTCTTACGAACAACACCTCGCTGTATTTCTCAATCGGGCAATCGGGGTATAGTATCAGCGAAGTATCTTCCTGGTCAACTCCCGTGAGGTAAAACAGGTCAGGATTTTGCCGGAAAGGATGCGTGCCATCAGCGCTGCGCGGCATCAGGTCATTGCTGTTGAAGATTGCGAGAGCTCCTTTTGGAAGATGCTTAATGAAATTCTTGCGGTGAGTTGTAAACAACTTGGAATCTATGGCAGCGTAGCGCATGATGATCGGTTGAAAGGCGTAAAGATAAGATTAGGAAGGGTTTTTGTGCTCATAATTGGACGATTTCACCTCGAAAGCCGACTGATTTTCGAGCTATGTGGTCCAAAGGTCAACGACTATAGGCTAAACCTGAAAATTTAATCCACAACGGATTTGTTTATGTGTATTCCATTCCATAATTTTGCCCTTCCAAAAATTTTAGGGGTAAACTATGCCAACAATTCAGCAATTAGTCCGAAAGGGCAGAAGGATAATTCGTGCCGCAAGCAAGTCACGCGCTTTGGACTCGTGTCCTCAGAAAAGAGGGGTGTGTACAAGGGTTTATACCACTACTCCCAAGAAGCCCAATTCTGCGCTGCGTAAAGTTGCCAAAGTAAGATTAACGAATCAAACTGAAGTTATTGCATACATCCCCGGTGAAGGACATAACCTTCAGGAGCACTCGATTGTATTGATCAGAGGAGGCAGGGTGAAAGATCTTCCGGGTGTGAGGTATCATATTGTAAGGGGAGCATTAGATACAGCCGGGGTGAAAGACAGAAAACAAGGGCGTTCTAAATATGGAACAAAGAAAAATCAGAAGTAACAAATGAGAAAAGCGCCATCAAAGAAAAGAATACTTACTGCAGACCCGAAATTCAAGGATCCGCTTGTAACAAGGTTTGTCAACAACTTAATGGAGCGCGGTAAAAAGAGCACTGCTTATAGCATTTGCTATGATGCATTTGACCAGGTGGAAAAGAATACGAAGGAAAATGGCTATGAAGTATGGAAAAAGGCGCTTCAGAATGTGATGCCTACAGTAGAGGTAAAGACAAGGAGGATCGGAGGTGCAAACTTCCAGATTCCGATTGAAGTACCTGCAGATAGAAAGGTTGCGCTTGGAATGAAGTGGCTGCTCAGATATGCGGAAGAAAGAAAGGGCCGGTCAATGGCGGATAAGCTGGCGGCTGAGATTGTTGCTGCTTCCAAGAATGAAGGCGCGGCTGTGAAGAAACGCGAGGACACTCATAAGATGGCCGAAGCAAACAAAGCATTTTCTCATTTCAGACTTAAATAATAATAGGAAGGGTTGAATAATGGCATTGGACTTACGCTATACAAGAAATATCGGGATCGCTGCTCACATTGACGCGGGTAAGACAACTACGACCGAGCGTATATTATATTATACCGGGCTTACTCATAAAATAGGTGAGGTTCACGAGGGCGCTGCCACCATGGATTGGATGGAGCAGGAGCAGGAGCGTGGTATCACTATTACTTCAGCCGCAACAACCACTTTCTGGAAATACAACGGTCAGGAATATAAGGTCAATATTATTGACACCCCTGGGCACGTGGATTTTACCGTGGAAGTAGAGCGCTCGTTGCGCGTGTTGGATGGAATGGTCGGCTTGTTCTGTGCTGTTGGAGGCGTAGAACCTCAATCAGAAACCGTATGGCGTCAGGCTAACCGCTACAAGGTTCCCCGCATCGGATTCGTGAACAAAATGGACCGCTCGGGCGCAAGCTTCCTTGAAGTAGTTAAGCAGGTAAAGACCAAGCTGGGTGCTAACCCTGTTCCGCTTCAGCTCCCAATCGGTGAAGAAGAACATTTTAAAGGTGTGGTTGACCTTATCACCAATAAGGCAATTGTTTGGGAAGAGGAGACAAAGGGAATGACCTACAAGGAAATTCCTATTCCTGACGATATGGGGGATCAGGTGAAGGAATACCGCGAGAAGATGGTTGAAGCTGTTGCCGAATATGATGATCGGATTCTTGAAAAATTCTTCGATAATCCTGATTCGATCAGTGCTGACGAATTGAGAGCTGCAATCCGTAAGGCTACTATTGGAATGTCTATTATTCCAATGATGTGTGGCTCTGCGTTTAAGAACAAAGGCGTTCAGGCAATGCTTGATGCAGTCACCCTCTATCTGCCATCACCGTTGGATATTGAAGCTGTTACCGGCAAGCATCCCAGAACTGATGCTGATGAAATCAGGAAGCCTGATGTGAAAGAACCATTTTCAGCTCTTGCATTTAAGATCATGACCGATCCTTATGTCGGTCGCCTTGCGTTCTTCCGCGTTTATTCAGGAAGGCTGAATGCAGGCTCCTATGTTCTTAATAACAGAACAGAAAAGAAGGAGAGAATTTCCCGCATCCTTCAAATGCATGCCAATAAGCAGAATCCGATTGATTTTATCGAGGCTGGTGATATTGGAGCCGCGGTTGGTTTTAAAGATATTAAGACCGGTGACACGCTCAGCGATGAAGCTCGTCCTATAGTGCTTGAAAGCATGTCATTCCCGGAGCCGGTTATCGGCTTGGCAGTAGAAGCAAAGACGCAGGCCGATGTTGACAAGCTCGGCATGGCGCTGGCCAAGCTGGCTGAAGAAGATCCGACTTTCCGAGTGAAGTTTGATGAGGATACAGGCCAGACCGTTATCAGCGGTATGGGTGAATTGCACCTTGAAATTATCGTTGACCGCTTGAGGCGTGAATTTAAGGTTGAATGCAATCAGGGCGCGCCTCAGGTAGCATATAAAGAAGCTCTAACCAAAACGGTGGAGCATCGTGAAACTTACAAGAAACAAACTGGTGGTCGCGGAAAATTTGCGGACATCACGTTCGATATCAGCCCGAACGATCCAGGTACAGAAGGGTTACAATTTGTGAATGACATCTTCGGTGGCGCAATACCGCGTGAATTTATTCCGGCTGTTGAGAAGGGCTTCAAAGAGGCTCTTAATACAGGTGTGCTGGCAGGCTATCCGATGCAGGGCTTCAAGGTGCGTCTGCATGATGGTTCTTTCCATGCTGTTGACTCTGATTCGATCTCCTTTGAAATATGCGCCAAGATCGGCTTTAGAGAGGCAGCCAGGAAAGCTGGTCCGACCTTGCTGGAACCTATTATGAAAGTAGAAGTGGTTACTCCTGAAGAATATACTGGTGATGTTGTAGGTGATTTGAACAGAAGAAGAGGACAGCTCGAAGCAATGGAAATGAGAGGGAATGCGCAGGTAATTAAATGCAAAGTTCCGTTAGCTGAAATGTTTGGCTATGTAACTCAGTTGCGTACGCTCACATCCGGAAGAGCAACTTCAATCATGGAATTTTCACACTTCTCACCTGCACCATCAGGAATTGCAGAAGAAGTTATTGCAAATGCAAAAGGTAAAGTAAAAGTAGAAAGCTGATATGGCCCAGAGAATTAGGATAAAACTGAAATCATACGATCATAACCTGATTGATAAATCAGCGGAGAAGATCGTGAAAACGGTGAAAGCTGCAGGAGCTGTGGTTTCCGGCCCTATTCCGCTTCCTACCGAGAAAAAAATATTTACGGTGCTTAAGTCACCCCACGTTAATAAAAAAGCGCGCGATCAATTTCAATTGGCGACTCACAAGAGGCTCATGGACATTCACAGCTCAACTTCAAAAACGGTTGAAGCTCTGATGAAACTGGAGTTGCCAAGCGGTGTTGACGTGGAAATTAAAGCTTATTAAGATGAAAGGGATCATTGGAAAGAAAATAGGAATGACGTCAATCTTTGATGAAACGGGAAACTATATTCCCTGCACTGTTATCGAAGCTGGTCCATGCGTGGTGACTCAGGTGAGAACCGAAGAAACCGATGGCTACCAGGCCGTGCAGTTGGGTTTTGATGAGGCTCGTGAAAAGAATACCAGCAGCGCTATGCTGGGACATTTTAAGAAGGCTAAAACCACTCCCAAGAGGAAGCTGTTTGAGTTCAGGGACTTTCCGATTGAGAAGGGTTTAGGTGAAGTTGTGAATATTGAGATTTTTAAGGAAGGAGAATATGTTGACGTGGTTGGAACCTCCAAAGGAAAAGGGTTTCAGGGCGTAGTGAAAAGACACGGATTTTCCGGTGTTGGCGGTGCAACGCACGGTCAGCACGATCGTCAAAGGGCGCCCGGATCGGTGGGTAGCGCTTCCACCCCATCCAGAACGTTCAAGGGTTTGCGCATGGCGGGCAGAACGGGAGGTGACAATGTGAAAATGCTTGACCTTGAAATTCTCAAAATCATCAGCGATAAGAATTTGCTTTTTGTTAAAGGATCGGTTCCCGGAGCAAAAGGTTCATATCTAATTATTGAAGCGTAATGAAACTCAAGGTACATAACACAGAGGGTAAGGAGACGCGCAAGTCAGTTGAACTGGCAGACGACATTTTTAATGTCGAGCCAAACGACCATGCAATTTACCTTGCAGTAAAGCAGCATCTTGCCAATAAGAGGCAGGGTACGCATAAGGCTTTGGAGAAAAGCGAAATTTCCGGATCAACCCGTAAGCTTCATCGCCAGAAAGGAACTGGTGGATCAAGAAAAGGCAGCATCAAGAATCCATTATTCCGAGGTGGTGCAAGGGTATTTGGTCCGAGACCGCGTGATTATGGTTTCAAACTCAATAAGCAGGTTAAGGATTTGGCAAGAAAATCGGCTCTCGCATACAAAGTGAAGAATAATGAATTGGTAGTAGTCGAGGATTTCACTTTGGAAAAGCCAAAGACCAAGGAATTGGCGCAGATACTGAAAAATCTTGGGGGAGGAGCGAATCGCATCGTGCTGCTGATTCATGACAATAATAAAAATGTTGTGCTTTCTGGCAGAAACCTGCCATCGGCAGATGTTTCTCCTGCAGCAGGATTGAACACTTATGAAGTGATGAGAGCGAAGAAGTTAATTCTCACAGAAAGTTCTGTGAAACAAATTGAAGAAATCTTAAAGAACTAAGGCAATGGAAATTCTGATCAGGCCAATTATTACGGAAAAGATGACTCGCCTTGGTGAGAAGTTGAATCGCTATGGATTCATAGTTGACAAATCAGCTAACAAGATAGAGATCAAGAAGGCTGTCGAGAAGATGTATGGTATCACAGTGAAGGATGTGAATACGATGATCGTTCCCGGAAAGCGCAAGGTTCGTTACACGCAAACAGGGATGACCAAGGGAATGAAAAAATCTTATAAGAAGGCTATTGTGACTTTGAATGAAGGTGAGAGCATTGATTTCTATAGCTACGTTTAATAACAAGGAAAAATGGCATTAAAGAAATATAAACCGGTTACTCCAGGACAAAGAGGGCGAATTGGCGTTTCCTTTGACGCACTGACTGCGGACACACCAGAAAAGTCTTTGATCGCACAGCATAAAAGCACCGGTGGTCGTAACAGTTCGGGAAAACGAACCATGAGATATAGAGGAGGTGGTCACAAGAGACGCTTCCGTATCATTGATTTCAAAAGAAACAAGGATGGTATTCCGGCAGTAGTTCAGTCAATTGAGTACGATCCAAATCGCACAGCTTTCATCGCACTCCTTAACTATGCGGATGGTGAAAAGCGCTACATCCTTGCTCCGGAAGGACTGGAAGTAGGAAAGAAAATATTTTCAGGAGAGAAAGCTTCTCCCGTAGTTGGCAACACCATGTTCCTGAGAGATATTCCTTTCGGTACCGAAGTGCATAACATAGAAATGCATCCGGGTCAGGGAGGAATGATTGCGCGAAGCGCTGGCTCTCATGCAGTATTGGATGCAAGAGACGGGAAGTATGCAATTCTTAAAATGCCTTCAGGTGAAACCCGCATGATCTTGCAGGAATGCCGGGCAACTGTAGGCAAAGTATCCAACCCGGATCATATTCTGGAAACATACGGCAAGGCTGGTCGCAAGAGATGGTTAGGAAGAAGGCCAAGGTCTAGAGCTGTCGCAATGAACCCGGTTGACCATCCGATGGGCGGTGGAGAAGGAAAAGCTTCAGGCGGACATCCAAGGTCACGCAAAGGGCTTTATGCAAAAGGCTTGAAGACAAGAAAGAGGAAAAAATTATCTGGCAAACTAATCATTAGCAGGAGGAAGAAGTAATGGGACGTTCAGTAAAAAAAGGACCGTATGTTGATCACAATCTTGAAAAGAAGGTTGCGACAATGAATCAGTCAAACAAGAAAACTGTGGTTAAGACTTGGTCAAGGCGCTCGACCATAGTCCCGGAGTTTGTCGGGCACACATTTGCTGTGCATAATGGCAACAAGTTCATTCCAGTGTATGTAACAGAAAATATGGTGGGGCATAAATTAGGTGAGTTCGCCCCGACCAGGAATTTCAAGAGCCATTCATCAAAGAAGATAGAAACGACAGCGTAATAAAATGGGAAAACGTAAACATTTAGCGGCCGAAGCACGGAAGGAAGCAAGAAAGCCAGTGGCAATTGCCCGCCTTAATGACGTTCCTACGTCCACCCGGAAGATGAGAATGGTGGCGGACACTATTAGAGGAAGATCAGTCGAACACGCGCTGAATTTATTGATGTTCAGCAAAAGAGATGCATCCATAAATATGGAAAAGCTGCTGCGTGCCGCTATCCGTAACTGGGAATTGAAAAACGAAGGACAGCGTGTTGAAGACAGTGAGCTTTTTGTGAAAACGATTTTCGTTGATCAGGGTGTTACCTTGAAGCGTTTTCAACCAGCGCCACAAGGTCGCGCTTACCGGATCAGGAAAAGATCAAATCATGTAACAATTGTTGTGGAAAGCGGTGTGAAGAAGCCGGTTGCTGAAGTTGTTGAAGAAGAAGTTGCAACTGAGGAAGTGGTTGAAACCACTGAAACTGCACCGGCAGAAACAAAGGCAACTGCTCCTAAAAAGACAA
>CAYOYI010000119.1:0-2063 GCA_964408105.1 uncultured Chitinophagaceae bacterium
GCCTGCGCCGGCCCCGAGGGAAGCCCCTGAACGACGCCATCGACGAAGAGCTCTACGGAAACCCATGAGCGGCTGGGTGTTCGCCGACACAAGCTCTCTGGTCGCCTACTTCGTTTACGACGAAGCCAAGAACGCCGTCGCCTCCAGGACCGTGGACGACATCCTGCGGTCGCGGCGCCGCCTGCTGACGACCAGCGATGTGTTCGTCGAACTGGTCACGTGGATCCGCGCCAAGGCGGACTACGCCTCCGCGCTCCAGGTCGGGGAAGCCCTGCGAACCAGCACCTACGCCCGGATGATCGGCGTCGACGACTCCCTGCGGGAGCGGGCCTGGCAGCTGTTTCGAAAGTACAAGATGCCGTAAGTCAGGGTTTTTTGATTAAAATGACACTGGCTAATGAAGTAACTACTATTAAATGTTCAAAGATGTACCTCGGTGAGCGATAAGTCTATTTCATCGTTTTAGCCTCAACACCACTACATCCCTTCCCCAAACCACAGCTTCAAACTTCGATTTTATTTCACCTAAATCCTGATGCTTCCAAAGGTCGCGTAATCTATATTGACCGCTGATCCCCAGCATCTGCCAGTCAATAATCTTCCTTATCTCTGAATCAGAACGATTAAAGAAACAAACTGCCAATTCATCGTTAGCTAAGTTCTTGATCCAGATTTCAAAATCACCTTCATCAACAGCCCTGAAACCTTGCTTGCCAAGTGAATCCTGGTCAATAGCGATAACCTCCTTATTGGTTAATATCTCTTTTATTTCCGGTGTCATATTTCTTAAGTCATTGCCTGCCATTAGCGGGGCGGCTAACATGCACCACAAGCTGAAGTGGGCGCGACATTCATTCACGGTCATGCCGCCATTGCCCACCTCCAGCATATCGGGATCATTCCAATGTCCAGGTCCTGCATATTCCTCCAAGCCTACTTGCTTGTCGAGCAAATGAGTCCATCCTTTCAAAACACCAAGGTATTTTTTGCATGACCAGCAGTCAACAATGTCAAGTGTTGTCCGCCATAAATGACCAACATCCCTGGCCCACAGCCATGGCTTCGTCCATCCCCATTCACAAATGCTGAACACTACCGGCCTGCCCGCTTCGTAAAGCGCATCACGCATTTTGGTGTATTGCTCTTCCGAATTCAATCCGGCATGATGGCACCAGTCATATTTGAGATAATCCACACCCCATGATGCATAAGAAATTGCATCCTGTTTTTCGTACCTGTGCCCGCCCGGTCGCTCCTGGCAGGTCTTTCGCCCGGCACAAGAATATATTCCGAATTTCAATCCCTTTGAGTGAATGTAATCTCCTAGCGCCTTCATTCCCGATGGAAACTTCTCCTCATCGGCTATGATGTTACCGTCATTATCACGTGATTTTTGCCAGCAATCATCCAATACGATGTATTCATACCCGGCTTCTTTCATTCCACTCTCAACCATCGCATCTGCAATTTCCATCACTACTTTTTCATTCAGCCCATCACAGGCGAATTTGTTCCAGCTATTCCAGCCCATTGGGGGAGTTAAAGCGAGACCTTCAAATTTTTGCGAATAGCAAAGCAGGCTGGAAAGGCAAAACAGAGTCAGGGCGAGTGTTTTCATTTATGCCCTGAAATTATTAATTGGAAACAACTTGAGAAAATCGAGTCCTTTCCTTGTCATGACCGCCTTCGACTCCGCTCAGGCTGACAAACATGCCTTATCGTTCTCATCTATATTGTCACGGTGAGCGAAGTCGAACCGTGACCTTCAGGAATTACCGTTCTTGAATTTATCCAGACCTTCTTGCAGGAATTGGATATAGCGCTCTTTATCAGGAGTGTAGCCTCGTGGGTCATTGAGAATCTTCTCTCCGGGAGTCATCAGCACGTAGTAAGGCTGCGAGTTGGTGTTGAACGTACATGCCTGGTATTCGCTCCATTTGTTGCCAATTGTTTTGATTTTCTTACCAGTACATGCTGAAACTTTTTGTTCGGATTCAGGCAGTGTTGTCTTATCATCAACGTAAAGTGAGATCAGGATATAGTCTTCCTTCAGATATTTCAAT